>JBJEVP010000324.1:0-4584 GCA_051884475.1 Candidatus Spyradosoma sp. | reverse complement strand
GAGACGCACCGCCGCTTCACGGAGGAGGGGATTCTCGCGATGCTCGCGAAGATCTCCCCGCGCGGCGTGCGGCGCAAGGACGAGGCGGAGTTCGACCGCCTGGTCTCCGGCGACTGGTATTCGCCCGAAGCGGCGAACGTGGCGGCGCAGAAAATCCGCGAATACTACGGCGAAGTCGGCTATCTCAACGCGCGCGTCTCCGTCTCCCGCGAGCCCGACACGGAGACGGGCAAGGTCGACCTCGTGTTCACCGTCACGGAAAACGAAAAATCCTATCTGCGCTCGATCACGATCGAGGGCAACGACGTCTCCAAGTCCGAAATCATTCTGCGCGACCTCGCGCTCGCGCCGGGCGAAGTGTTCGACCTCGTCCGCATGAAGACGTCCGAGCGCCGCGTCCGCGGCACGCGTTATTTCGACTACGTCTCGATTCAGCCCGTGGACACGGGCGTTCCTTCGCAGAAGGACATGCGCATTTCCGTGCGCGAGGGCCGCACGGGCTCGCTCTCCTTCGGCGCGGGCTTCTCGACGGTCGAAAGCGTTTCCGGATTCGCCGAATTTCAGCAGAGCAACTTCGACCTCTTCAACAGCCGGAACAAATTCCGGGGCGGCGGGCAGAAATTCCGCTTCCGCGTTCAGATCGGAACGAAATCGACGCAGATCATCCAGTCGCTCGAGGAGCCCATGCTCTTCGGACGCGAGCTCGCCCTCGGCTACGAAGCCTACCACAAGTCCAACAAATACATTTCCAACGACTACGACACGGTGGACACCGGGCTGAAGATCTACCTCGGACGCCGCGTGATCGAGAACGTCCGCGCCGAACTTTACTACAAGATCGACAACTACGAAATCACGGACATCGAATACGACGTGCCGCAGTTCGTCCGCGACGAGGAAGGCTACACGCTGCTCTCCCGCGGCGGGCTCGCCCTCTCGCGCGACACGCGCGACGACGCGCTCTTTCCGACCAGCGGCAACCGCGTCCGCCTCTGCGGAGAAGTCGTCGGCGGACCGTTCATGGGCGACTGCGACTATTATTCGCTCGACCTCCAGGCGGCGCAGTGGTTCCCCGTCGTCGACTACGACCAGTCCCTGAAGATCGGCGGCCGCATCGGCACGATGCACGCCTACGGCGGGAGCTACGTCCCGTTCTTCGAACGCCTCTACCTCGGCGGTCCCTACAATCTGCGCGGATTCCGCTACGGGCACGTCGGTCCCTTCGAGGGCGACGAGCCCATGGGCGGCCAGTCCCGCTTCTACGTCACCGCGGAATACACGATCCGCCTGCTCGACGAGCTGCGCATCGCCTTCTTCTACGACGGCGGCTTCGTCAACGCGGACTCCTTCGATTTTTCGCCGAGCGACTGGAACGACGACGTCGGGTTCGGCTTCCGCATTCTCATGCTCGGCGCGCTGATGAACATCGACTTCGGCTTCCCGATTCACACCGGCGAAAACAACGACGACGGCATGCGCCTGCAGTTCTCCTTCGGAACGAATTTCTGAAAAACATCAACCACACTCACATCATACGATCATGCTGAAAAAAATAACGCTCATCCTCGGAATGCTCGCGCTCGCCGCGGGATCGGTCTTCGCCGAAGCGAAGAACGTCGTGACGATCGACCTCAACAAGGTGCTCGAAACCTTCTCCAAGACCGTCGCGGTCAAGCAGGAGGTCGAATCCGCCGCCAAGGAGGCCGAGGCGCTCCAGAAAATCAGAATCGACGAATTCCAGAAGCTGCGCGAAAAGCTCAACGCCGCCGTTTCCGCCGCCGAGTCCGCGCGCAACAACCCGACGCTCTCGAAGAAGGCCGCCGCCGACGCCGAGGCCGAGGCGAAGAAGCTCTACGGGGAAGTCGTCAAGGCCGAACAGAGCCTGCGCCAGTCCCAGCAGGAGACCCGCGAGCTCCTGCAGAACCAGTTCGCGCAGAAGACCAACGTGATTCTCGAACAGGACGTGCTCCCGCGCATCAAGGAAATCGCCAAGGCGCGCGGCGCCGAAATCGTGCTCAACGCCCGCGTCGGCATCATTTTCGCCGAAGCCTCCGTGGACATCACGCAGGCGCTGATCGACCGCCTCGAGGCGGATTTCCCCTCTCCGAAGAAGGACGCCGCTCCCGCGGCGAAATGATCGGGCTTCGAGGAACTCCCTCGTTCCGAAAGACGCGCGGCCCCGGTTTCCCGACCGGGCCGCGTTTTTTTTCGCGGGAACGCGGACGCCCGAGCGACGCGCGTTTTTTCTCGCGGAAACGCGCTTTTTGTTTCAGTATCTGCGACTCCGACACCCTTCATCAGAAAAAATGAAACGACTCCTCCTCGCCCTCGCCGCGCTCCTCGCGACCGCGGTCTCGCTGTTCGCCGAAGTCAACATCGCCGCCGCGGAAGCCCTCGCCAGGCGCGTCTCGCCCGAAATCGCCGCGCACATCGTGTTCGAAAAGCTCTCCGGGGTTTCCGAAAAGGAAAAAATCGCCTACGAGCTCGAATCCGGGCCCGAGGGAAAGATCATCGTGCGCGGGAACACGACCGTCGCGCTCACGAGCGGCTTTTATCAGTATCTGAAAAATTTCTGCCGCATGCAGGCGACGTGGGGCGCGGACAATCTCCCCAAGATCAAAAAAGGCGCGGCGCTCCCGAAGATCCCGAAGAAGATCCGCGCGGAATCCCCGCTCGTCGTGCGCTACGCCTACAACTACTGCACGCACGGCTACACGATGACGTGGTGGGACTGGGCGCAGTGGGAAAAGGAAATCGACTGGCTCGCGCTGCACGGCTTCAACCTCGCGCTCGTCATTCAGGGGCAGGAGGCCGTCTGGCAGAACACGTTCTCCCGCTTCGGCTACACGAAGGAGGAAATGCGCTCCTGGCTCTGCGCTCCGACGCACATGCCGTGGCAGTTCATGGGCAACATGGAGGGCATGATGCCGCCGCCGCAGAGCATCATCGACAGGCGCGCGAAGCTCGGCAGGGAAATCGTCGCGCGCATGCGCGAGCTCGGCATCTCGCCCGTGCTTCAGGGCTATTACGGAATGGTGCCCTTCAGATTCAGAGAAAAGCACCCGGACGCGCGCATCGTCGAACAGGGCATCTGGGCCGGCGGGAACCGTCGCCCCGACATGCTCAATCCCGCCGATCCGCTTTTCAAGCCGATCGCCAAGGCGTTTTACGAGGAACAGAAAAAAATCTTCGGGCCCTGCCGTCATTTCGCCGCCGACCCCTTCCACGAAGGCGGGAAGACGGGCGACATGAACCGCGGGACCGTCTACCGACAGGTGCAGGACACGATGCTCGAATTCGAGCCCAAGGCGACGCTCGTCAAGCAGTGCTGGCAGACGTCCAACGCCGAAATGTTCGACGCGGGGAAAAAGGACCATTCGCTCGCGCTCGACCTCTACTGCGACAAGGCGCCCTTCTGGCAGAACTGCAACGGCTACGGCGGCACGCCGTGGGTCTGGTGCCTGCTGCAGAACTTCGGCGGGAACACCGGCATGGAAGGCGCCCTGCAGGGACTCTGCGACGGACTCCGCAGGGCCATGACCGCCGAAAACGGCGGCAGACTCGTCGGCGTCGGAATCGTTCCCGAGGGCTCCTTCAACAATCCCGTCGTCTTCGAGCTGCTTTCCGACGTCGCCGTCACGGGCGCCGTTCCCGAAAATCTCGAAAAATGGATCGAAGGCTATCTTCAGGCCCGCTACGGCAAGGCCGGCGCGAAGGCGCTCGTTCCCGCGTGGAAGATTCTCCTGAAGACCGCCTACTCCTACACCGCGCAGGAAGGTCCCGTCAACTCCGCCCTGCCCGCGCGCCCGCATTTCGGAAAATTCATCAAGGCGCGCTTCTGGGCGTCCAACATGGCGATTCCCTACGACAACGCCGAGCTGATCGAAGCGCTGAAGATCTTCGACGCGCACAAGAACGACCTGCAGAAGAAGGCCACGTTCCGCTACGACTACGCCGACCTCATGCGCCAGGTCACGGACAATCTCTCGCACGCGGTCTTCGCGCGCCTCAACTCCGCGATGGAAGCCAAGGACAAGGCCGCCTTCGCCGACGCGTCCAAGGATTTCCTGCGCCTGTTCGAGCTCCTCGACGCCCGATTCTCGCAGTTCCCGAAATATAAGAACGACGCGCAGACGTTCTCGCAGAGCTTCGCCAAATGGTGCGCCGACGCGCAGAAGTTCGGGCAGAAGAAGCAGGAGAAGGAATACGCGCTCGCCTGCGCGAAGCTCCTGCTCACGCGCTGGGTCAACAATCCCGGAACCGACCTCGACGACTACGCGTTCCGCGAATGGACCGGCCTCACCGGAAGCTACTACGCCGCGCGCTGGAAGATGTTCCTCGACGACGCCAAAAAGGCGCTCGACGCGGGAACGGGCTTCGACCAGAACGCGTTCAACGGCAGGCTCAACGAATTCGAGACCTCCTGGAAACCCGACAAAAACACGTTCAGGGAGCCCCGTCCGAACGTCGCGAAACCCGTTCAGGAACTCGAAAGGCTCGTGAAGAAATACTCGGGAACGAAGCTCGAGGGCGACCGCCCGCAGGACGGCCCCCTCGGCGTGCAGACGCGCTGAGCGCGGGACG
>JBJEVP010000323.1:0-4637 GCA_051884475.1 Candidatus Spyradosoma sp. | reverse complement strand
CTTCTTCAACGCCGTGCTGTGAGCCCGCGAAACCGAACAGGGATTCCGGGGACGAGCGCGGATTTTCCGAATCCGCGAATTTCACGAAATTTTTAGAAAAAAAGGAGCGCGGCGGCGGCGCTCAGACGTCTTCGGCGTTCTTTCGCCGACGCCGGGACGCGAAAAAGCCCGCAATCCCTTTGTTTATGCGGAATTGCGGGCTTTTGAAAGTGGCGCCCCTTCAGGGATTCGAACCCTGGTCGCCTCAGTGAAAGCGAGGTGTCCTAGGCCGGGCTAGACGAAAGGGGCGTTTCAGTCGAAACGCGTTGTTTGAACTGTAGGGACGAGTCTCTCACAACGCGCGACGAGCGTCAAGCGCATTTTTTCTTCGCGCGGAGATATTCGGCGAGGTCCTTGATGGAAACGAGCGGGAACGCGTGCTTCTCCGCATAATCGGCGACTTCCGGAAGGCGCGACATCGTGCCGTCGGGATTCGTGAGTTCGCAGAGCACGCCGCAGGGCTTGAGCCCGGCGAGCCGCGCGAGATCTATCGTCGCCTCGGTATGCCCCGGGCGCTCGAGCACGCCGCCCGCGCGGGCGACGAGCGGAAACATATGCCCGGGCGCGGCGAGATCGGCTCGGCAGGACGCGTCCGAAGCGACGACGCGCACGGCCTCGAGGCGGTCGGACGCGGAAACGCCCGTGGAGACGTTCTTCGCGGCGTCCACGGAAATGGTGAACGCGGTGCCGTAGCGGCTGGTGTTGTCGCTCACCATCATGGGCAGCTCGAGCCGCCGCGCCTTTTTTTCGGTGATGCAGATGCAGATGATGCCGCTGCAGTCGCGTATCTGCATCGCGACCTGCTCGACGGTGAGCGTATCCGCGGCGAAAATGAGGTCGCCTTCGTTCTCGCGGTCCTCGTCGTCCACCACGAGCACGCCCTTTCCGGCGCGCATGGCGGCGACCGCGTTCTCCACGCGGGAACGCGCGTCCCCGAAACGATTCAGAAGATTGGATTCCGTATTCATTCGCAAAAAAATCATTCGAACACTCGGAACGCGGGAACGCCGACGCGCGGACGCGCCGTCTTCAAATCTCTTTCATCCGGACTTTACCGTCGGCTTCGGAATCTCACCGAATCTGCCTTCACGCGCGCTCGCGCGTTCGGGCTCGCGGGCTTTCCGGCGCGCGAACGCCGGATCACCGCCGGTAGGGAATTGCGCCCTGCCCCGAGATCGCGCTCTATTCTGACGCGGAGTTTCCGCGTGGCAATGCGAAAGTTGCGCGGGCGGCCCGCCGTTCCGCCGAAACGCGCCTTCACTTCACGGCGACGGCGGGAAACCCCGCGGCGACGAAGATGCTCTTCGCGCGCGCGACCGCCTCGGAGGAGGGTTCGGGAGTCTCCGCGAGCGGATCCCTCAGCCCGAGCTCCCGCCACTTGAACGCGCCGATCTTGTGAAACGGAAGCACGTCCACGCGCTCGACGACGTTCCCGCCGAGCGAGGCCGCGAAATCCGCGACGCGCCGGACGTTCCCGTCGGCGTCCGTCAGCCCGGGCACGAGCACGAAGCGGAGCCAGATCTTTTTCCCGAGCGCGGCGAGCCGGCGCGCGAAAGTCAGCGTCGGCGCGAGGTCGCCGCCCGTCGCGGCGCGATACGTCGCGGGATCGCCGGACTTGACGTCGAGCAGCGTCAGATCGACGAGCGAGAGAAACGCGTCGTCCGCGTCGGCGCCGAGCGCCCCCGAAGTGTCGAGCGCGGTGTGCAGGCCGGCCGCCCTGCAGCCGGAGAGAATCGCGCGGGAAAATTCGATCTGAAAAAGCGGATCGCCGCCGGAAAGCGTGACGCCGCCGCCGCTCCCGCGCAGAAAATCCGCGTAGCGGACGACGTCGGCGACGACCTCCCGCGCGTCCGTCTCCTCGCCGCGCGGCGCGAACGACGTGTCGGGGTTGTGGCAGTAGCGGCAGCGCAGGGAACAGCCCGACAGGAACACGACGTAGCGGATCCCCGGGCCGTCCACCGTGCCGCAGGTCTCGACTGAATGAATTTTCCCCCGCGCGGGAACGCGCTGCTCCTCGGTGTCCGACGCCATGGAATCCGATTACACAGAGAAAAAACGCTTTTGGGAACAAAAAAACGCTTGCGCTCCGCCCGACAAAAATTTTTATTGGATATTCTTTTAATCAAATCAGAGATGAAAACAACTTTAGCGAAGACATCCAACGCCGCCGATAAGACATGGTTCGTGGTGGACGCCGCCGGACAGCCGGTCGGGCGCCTCGCCGTCAAAATCGCAACGATTCTGCGCGGACGTCATAAGCCGACCTACACGCCCCACGTGGACACGGGCGATTTCGTCGTCGTCATCAACGCCGACAAGGTGAAGTTCACGGGCAGCAAAGAAACCGACAAGACCTACATGTTCTACACGGGCTGGGTCGGAACCGCCTACCGCCGCACGGCGGAGTTCATGCGCGGACACCGTCCGGAGTTCATCATCGAACACGCGGTCAAGGGCATGCTTCCGAAAAACCGCCTCGCGAACGCGATGCTGAAGAAACTCAAAGTCTACGCCGGCGCGGAACACCCGCACGCGGCGCAGAATCCGGTCGAATACAAAATCTAATTTCAGGGTTCTCAGAATATGAATAAAGACGTTCCTGTTTTTGTCGCCGTCGGGCGCCGCAAAACCTCCACCGCGCGCGTCCGCGTCGCGAGCGGCTCCGGCAAGGTCACGGTCAACGACAAGCCGGTCGAACAATACTGCTTCACGGAAGCGCTCGCGAAGACCGCGACGCTCCCGGTCTCGGTCGCGGGCCTCGACGGTTCGCTCGACATCGAAGTCCGCGTGAACGGCGGCGGCTGCAACAGCCAGGCGGGCGCGATTTCTCACGGAATCGCCCGCGCAATCGAAAAATACAATCCCGATCTGCGCGCTCCGCTGAAGCAGGCGGGTCTGCTCACGCGCGACGGCCGCGCCAAAGAACGCAAAAAGAGCGGTCGTCCGGGCGCGCGCAAACGCTTCCAGTTCTCGAAACGTTGATCGCGTTTCGCTCTTTTTCCGAAAAAACCGCGCCCTTTCCGAGGAGCGCGGTTTTTTGCGCTTCGCGCGACGGAATTTCCGATTCCGTCGCCGCGCGAGGCGGAAAGTTTTCTGAAAACCGCGGCTCCGCGCGAAGTTCTCCGTCCGCGCCCCGCAAATACTCCACATTCCTCCGATGAAAGATTTCCTCTCCTCCGCGTTTCTGCTTTTCCTGGTTCTGGATCCGCTCGCGCTCTCGATCATGATGCCGTCGCTCCTGCGCATGGTTCCTCCGGAACGGCGTTCCCGCGTCATCGTGCGCGAAATGATCTTCGGGCTGATCCTGCTGCTGCTCTTTCTGTTCGCGGGCAACCGCATCCTCGACTTCTTCGGACTCGAAACCTCGACGCTGAGCATCTCCGGCGGAATCGTGCTTTTCCTCATCGCGCTCGGAATGATTTTCCCGGGAATCGCGGCGATGACCTCCGCCGTTCCCGAAGGCGAGGAAAGCCGCCAGGCGGAGCCCTTCATCGTGCCGATAGCGATTCCGCTCTTCGCCGGGCCGAGCGCGCTCGCGATCGTGATGCTGAACGGATCGAAGTTTCTGAACACGCCGAACTTCTTCGTCTTTCTCGCAAGTCTCGTCACGGCGTGGGCCGCGAGCCTCGGCATCCTGCTTCTCGCGCCGCGCATCGTCAAAAAGCTCGGACGGCGCGGGAGCGCGGCGCTCGAACGCTTCGTCGGCGTGCTGCTGATTCTGATTTCCGTGCAGATGATCCTCGGCGGCTTTTCCGCCTACACGAGCGAACATCCGCTCGTCCCCGAAACCGCCTTCGCCGACGGCGCGCGGCAGCAATGAAACGGGAAGAGGAGATCGGAAATCTCTCGGACGCTCAAACAGGCATCTCCCAATGAAAACCGTAGTCATCGCCACCGGCAACGCCCATAAGGTCGAAGAGTTCAACCGCCTCGCGAAAGTCTTTTCCCTGCCCGAAGTCCGCTTCGTTTCCGCGAAGGACGTGCTGCCCGGCGGCATGCCCCGCGTCGTCGAAGATTCGGGAACATTTCTCGGCAACGCCCGCCTGAAGGCGCGTGCGCTGCGGGAACGCGTCCCCGCGGAGCTCTTCGTGCTCGCGGACGACAGCGGCCTCCGCGTGGACGCGCTCGGCGGCGAACCCGGCGTCGAAACCGCCTACTACGCGGGCCCGAAAGCCACGGCGGCGGAAAACCGCGCGAAACTGCTCGCGGCGCTCGACGGCGTTCCCGCGGACGCGCGCGGCGCGCGCTTCGTCTGCCTGCTTCTGCTCATCTCGCCCGACGGCGAGGAACGCGCGTTCGAGGGCGAATGCGCGGGAGCGATCACGGAAACGGAAGCGGGAACGGGCGGATTCGGCTACGATCCGATTTTCGCGCCGTCGGGCTTTTCCGAAACTTTCGCGGAACTCGACGGAGCGACGAAAGACCGACTCAGCCACCGCGGGCACGCCTTCGCGAGACTCGCCGCCGCCCTTATGGCGGGCAAGTGACGGTCCCCCTCCGAGTTTTTTTCCGGACAAAAAACTCGGAGCGCCCGCCCTACTTTATTTTCCGCGCCATCGTCAGCGGCGCGGGAACGCCGGCTTCGCCGAAAATCCGCC
>JBJEVP010000322.1:0-4664 GCA_051884475.1 Candidatus Spyradosoma sp. | reverse complement strand
GCAATCCTCCGGATAAAACTCGCGGAAACCGGGAAGTGATCTGAACTGCATAACGCGGATGAAAAAAAATGGATTTCTGAACGAAAAATCAGCCGAAGATGTCCAGCCAGAACAGCGCGACGAACTCCCCGACGAGCAGCAGCGCGACGCACGCGTAAACGAACGTCGCGAACGAATCCCGCGCCAGCGGCCTCATGCGCAGGCGCGCGCGGGAACGCGCCTCGGGCGAGGCGGCCGGATCGTTTCGTGTTCGCGTCGATGTCTGAATGTCGTTCACGCGCGTGATTAAAGCACACGCCCCCGCCGATTAAAAGCGGAAACGGATGACGGACGCGCGCAACGCGGCGGCGGCGTTCATCGTCCGTCCGCCTGCCCGTCCCCGATTTCGAGCGCATAACCGTTTCCGTAGAGCGAGCGGATCCGGGCGACGCCTTCGAGCTTCCTGCGCAGGCGCGCGACGAGCGCGGGAACGCACGCGGAATCGACGAGCGCCGGACTCGCGTCCCACACGTTGAGCAGCAGGTCGGGAAGCGTCGCCGGTTCGTTCCCGCGGGAGCGGAGATAGCGCAGCAGACGCATTTCCTTGTGCGTCAGCCGCGTGATTCTTCCGTCCGCGAAACGGATCTCCCGCCTCGGAGAAAAGACCTGCGCTCCGCGCCCGAGCGGAATTTTCTCCAACGGATCGGGCGTTCCCGAAGCGCGGCGCAGCACCGCTTCGATCCGCGCGATCAGCGGCCCCTGACGCACCGGCTTGACGACGAAGTCGTCCGCGCCCGCGTTCAGGCAGCGCACGCAGTATTCGTCGTCGCCGAGCGCGGTCTGCATGATCGCGGGAACGTTCCCGCGCGTCTTCCTTATGCGCCGGAGCACGTCGATTCCGCTCCCGCCGCCGGGCAGCAGAACGTCGAGCAGCGCGAGCGAAAACGGCTCTTCGTCCGCGCACCGGCACGCCTCCGGGAACGTGCGCGCCGCGCAGACTTCGTAGCCCCGCAGACGAAGCACGCCGACGAGGAAGCGCAGCAGGTCTTCGTCGTCCTCGACGACGAGGATTCTCGGTTTCGCGAGCTTCATTTCGGGAAAAGCGTGAGCAGAAACGTCGTTCCCGACGCGTCCGATTTTTCGAGCGCGAGATCGCCGCCGAGGATCCTCGCGAGCTTTTTCGAAAGCGCGAGCCCGATTCCCAGGCCGTGCACGCCGGTGTCCGTCGCGTCCTGCGCCGTGCGGGAAAATTCCCGAAACAGGTTTTTCCTCGCCTTCGCGGAAAGCCCGCCGCCGTTGTCGGCGACGCGGATTTCGAGACGCTTCCGCCCGCTGGAACGCGCGACGACCTCCGCCGTCAGCGTCAGCACGGGAACGTCCGCCGTCGCGGCGTATTTCGCGGCATTGTCCGCGAGATTGAAAAGGATGCGCTCCAGCGCCGCCGGGGAAACGCGCAGCTCCGCCGCGGCCGCCGCGTCGGAGACGTTCGTGTCGAAGTCCGTTCCCGCGCGGTCGAGCCGCTCCGTGATGCGCTCGAAAATCGGCGGCAGGATTTCCCCCGCCGTCACGTCGCGGAATTTCAGCGCGTCGCCGCCGTCGCGCGTTCCCGCGATCCGCGAAAAGAGCAGCGTGTTGTCCAGCAGCGCGGAGAGATCGCGCACGCGCCCGACGAGTCTGCGCAGATCCCGCGTCTCCTCGGAGAAGTCGGCGGCCGCCCCGCTCCGCCGCGCGAGCATTTCGTCCGAGAGCGCCGCCATTCCCGCGACGGGCGAGCGCAGATCGTGCACGACGGCGGCGAGAAATATCCGTCGGCGCTCCGCCGACAGCAGGAAGAGCCGCAGCGCCGCGAGCGCTCCCGCGCAAAGCGCGGCGCAGACGCCCCAGGCGCACGCGAGCGTCGCGCGAAACGCGTTCAGTTCCGCGCGCGCGGCGATTTCTTCGGGAAGCGTTCCCGCGGAAAACTTCAGCGGGAGTCCGCAGGGCGAAATGTCCGCTTCCGCCGAATCGACGGGAGCGAGTTCGAGCGAAGCGTCCGGGAGCGTGCCCCGCGCCTTCGTCCGCAGAACGGCGAGAAGCTTGCTTTCGTTCAGAAGAAAGCCCTGAACGAATTTCTTCGTTTCCGGGGAACGGATTTCCCGCACGAGAAAAATCTTTCCGTCGAACACCTCGAAACGGAAGCCGCTCGAGAATTTCTTTTCGCCCGGCTCGCGCGAGACGCGCATCGATTCCGTCCAGCATCCGAGACGCGGCTGAAAACGCACGTCGTGCGCCGGTCTTTCTTTCGCCGCGAAACGAACTTCAGGCGGAACGCGTTTCGGAGTCTCCCCGCGTTCGACGGCCTCGCCGTATTCGTCCAGCTCCTTCGCGGAGTCGAAAAACGGCGCGCACAGCTCTCGCCAGGAAATCGCGGCGGGAACGCGCGAGTCGGCGAAATCCGTCGCCCGCCCGGCGATTTCACTGCGTTTCGCGACGTGCATGAACTCGCCTTCGCCCGAAGCGTTCCCGCCGTAAATTCCGCAGCTCTCTCCCGCCGCGTCGCGACGGAAATAAAATCCGGCGTCGGAAAGCTCCAGAAGCTTCCGCCCGGCGTCCGTTTCCGACCGGAGAAGGACCTCCTCGAAATTCTCGACGGGAATCTCGTCCGCGGACGCCGCGACGAGCGTCAGCGCGTCCGAGACCTCCGCGAACGCCCTGCGGGCGCGCTCGGCGGCGGCGAGCCGGATTTCGGTTTCCGCCGCGCGGGCGCGGGAACGTTCCGCGACGACGCAGAACGCCGCCGCCGTGCTCAAAAGCGCGACGACGAGAGCTGTAGCCCCAAAAAAGATTTTCATCTTTATGACAAAGGTGTTAGTGAGATTACATTTGCCTCAAGAGCAAAAGGCCCTCCTATGTTATTGTACGAAACGGATATAGAAAGTCTCCCATAATCGCTTTCTTGTATCGGCAGGGCATCAGAGACCTTTCCAGAGTGAAGCGTTGAAGACACTGATGTTCCGTTGACTGTCAAAGTTGCATTATCGTCTGAAGACACTTCAAGTATAACAATAGGGCCGCAATCCATTACACAACTAGCAGTAAGTGAAAAAACTTGTGTATAATAAGCGGCAGATCCCGAGAATCTGTATTGAAACTGCTTTTTCTGGGCGAGTCTCCCATCCGAAAGAGTAACTTGAGTATAGGCTACAGTTGGCAACTCTGGAATCGATGGAACATCTCCTGTAGGATTTAATTCCCACGAGCCGGACACTTCAGATCCGGCAGACGTCTCAGATAGAGCCTTTTCGCTAACGATTTTTAAGATATTCCCGTTGTTATCACGGAATGTAGTATGCGTATTGTTGCTATTCATTGTGTTTATTATTTGTTTTGTTTCTTTCGTCCTGCGGGAACCGTTCCCGAGGGACGCGTTCCATTTTAGCGGAGATTTTCGGACGAATTTCGACAAAGTGATGACAAAACGCATTTTTTCGGGAAGGCCGCCGCAGTTCAAGCCGGAAGCGCGGCCGAGCGGAGCGCGGAGCGACGTTTTTTCAAATTGCGCAAGCGGAGTGAAAGGCCCTATTATGTGCCGAAATTTTTTCTCTCCGATGATCAAGGAAAAAGCAGTCAACGAAGCGGAACTCATTTCCAAAGCGGGCGTCCTCCTCGAGGCGCTCCCCTACATTCAGCGGTTCCACGATTCCGTGTTCGTCGTCAAGTACGGCGGCAGCTTCATGGATTCCGACGATCCCGCCACGCGGGAACGCGTCGCTTCCGACATCGTCTTTCTCAATTCCGTGGGCATCAAGGTCGTCGTCGTGCACGGCGGCGGCAAGGCGATCACGCGCGCGATGGCGAAATCCGACGTCGTGCCCCAGTGGCGCAACGGCATGCGCGTGACCGACGAACGCACGATCAGGATCGTCGAAGACACGCTCAACAACGAGATCAACACGGACATCTGCCGCCTCATCGAGAAGCACAAGGGCGTTCCCGTGGGAATGCCGGGAAATCTCGTCAACGTCTGCGAAAAACTTTGTCCGAAGGACGAAAACGGCGAAATCGTCGATCTCGGATTCGTCGGCGACATCAAGTCCGTCAAGACCAAGATCATCAAGAAGGCGCTCAACGAAGGCAAAATCCCCGTGATTTCGCCGATCGCGCTGGACGACGACGACCGTCCCTACAACACGAACGCCGACGCCGCCGCGAGCGCCGTCGCGAGCGCGCTCAAGGCCCGCCGTCTCGTGTTCATGTCGGACGTCCCCGGACTGCTCGCCGACCCGAAGGACCCGAGCACGCTCATTTCCACGCTCCGCGTGCACGAAGTGCCCGAACTGAAGAAATCCGGAGTCATCTCCGCGGGCATGATTCCGAAAGTCGATTCCGCCGTCCGCGCGCTCCAGAGCGGAGTGCGCCGCGTGCACTTCATCGACGGACGCACGCCGCACTCGCTTCTGCTCGAAATCTTCACGGACAAAGGCGTCGGCACCGAGATCATCCACCCCGACGTCGTGTTGCCCGGCATGCTCGCCGAACAGCCCTGAACGCGCGTTCCCGCGCGTCTTTCCCATGGACAGAAGACATTTTCTCGCCTCGCTGGGGCTTTTCGGCGCCGGGGCGGCGCTCGCTCCCGCGGAAACGCTCGGCTCCGCAGCCGCGAAGGACGTTCCCGCCGAATCCGGCGACGACGCGCTTCTCGCGTT
>JBJEVP010000321.1:0-4681 GCA_051884475.1 Candidatus Spyradosoma sp. | reverse complement strand
TCGCTGAAAAAGCGTTCCCGCGAGGATTCATGAAATTCGCGTGATTCGCGGCGAGCGCGGTTCCGCGAAAAACTTCAATTACAGGAAATCCTCAAGACGCGACAGAAACCGCTCGAAATTTTCTGCCGCGGCTTCACTGCAGCGCTCTCGGACTGCTTCCCGTGCTTTTCGCTCCGTAAGCGAAAAGCACTTCATCATGCGCTTAAATGTAAAAAAGACTGATGATCGACACGGACACATTGAGAGCACGATTGAGAGAACTTCTTGAAAACTCCGAATTGGGGCGCAGTGCGAACCCGGAAAATTCAGATTTGGGCAGGATGCTTCGCTTGGAGGAGATGCCCACGACCATGCTGTATCGGTATTACCCGTGTTCGGAATATGCCTTGGAAAACATTTCTGCTCCGCAGATAACTTTGGTTTCCCCCGTCAAATTCAATGACGCTTACGACACGCTTCCTTATTTTGATTTCGAGAGATTGCGGCGGGAGCTGGAATGGCTGACGCCGGAGAAATTAGCGGACCTTGTCTCGAAAGCCCGAAGCGGCGAAGATTTTACGACGGAGGAGAAAAGCTGGTTCGACCGGGATGTGAACGCCATGGAACTGTTCCGGCGGGGGCATAAGGATTTGAAAATACCTCCGTCACGGCAGGAGTTGGAGTGCATGGTTAAGAACGTGCGCGACATTGTGGAAACGCCGTTGGAGAATCTTGTCCGGCAGCTTCAGCGAATGGTTCGGGTGGTCTGTTTTTCGGAGCGGCATGATTCTATGTATATGTGGGCGCATTATGCGGACAATCATTGCGGATTCTGCGTCGAATATGAAATGAGGCCATTTTTTCTGGGTGTCTTGAGAAATATTTCGGATACGGAACCGGGCGGAAATTACGTTGCGTTTCTGCCGGTGGTTTATCGCAAAGATCGTTACGACTATTCGTGGGGAATTTCCGGATTCTTCAAAAATCTTCTTCGCGGCGCCGGAGGCGAAGCGATTTGCGAAGATTATCTCGACAGATGGATTCATCTGCGGACTTCGCTTTTCAAGTCCGACGAATGGGAGAAGGAGCGGGAGTGGCGTTTGGTGGAGTACGGCTTTAACTCTGTGCCGCGGGAATATCGCAACGTTCCGTCACGTCCGAATCGGATTTTTCTGGGTGCGAAAATGTCCGAGGAGGACAAAACGCGTCTTACCGCGCTGGCGCGGAATTCTTCAGGGAAGGAACTGAGCCGCGTTCCAATGCTTCAGATGACTTTGAGCGGGCGTAGCCGCGAATACGTCGCGGAAGTTTCGCAATAATGCAAGAGCAGGTGGCGGTGTTCCCGAAAAATCCGTTTCGGATTTCAAATGAAAAACGCGCGTTGAATCGTTTTTCGCGTTGCGGAACGCGAGGGAGGGGAGTTCATTTCCCGTATGGAAACGGACGGACGCATCGAGATTTTCGAGGGAGACATCACGACGCTGGCGGCGGACGCGATCGTGGACGCGGCGAACCGCACGCTCGGCGGCTGCCGCGACGGCGAGGCGAAGCTCACGCGCAGCTATCGCTTGTCCGCGAAATACGTGATTCACACGGTCGGTCCGGTGTGGCGCGGCGGGAACGCGAACGAAGCGGAGACGCTCGCCGCGTGCTATCGGAACTGTCTCGCTATCGCGCGGGAACGCGGATTCGCGACGGTCGCGTTCCCGGCGATCAGCACGGGCGTCTATCGCTACCCGCAGGCAATCGCCGTCCGCGAAGTCCGTGCGCTTCTCGCGGCGTGAGATATCGCCTTTGGACGCATGTTCTGAGAGGAGTATTCCATGGATGCGGCGGGACTGCGCGCGGAGTTGGCTCGACGGGAACGCGAACTCGCGGCTTTGAACGCGGAAATCGCGCGTCTGCGTACTGAAATCGCAGCGCGTGAACGCGGCTCCGCAGCCGGCGAAGCCGTTTCCGCCGCGTCCGCACCGAGTTTTTCAGCCGAAGAAAAAATTGCGCTTTTCCGGAAACGCTTCGCCGGGCGCGAGGACGCCTTCGCCGTGCGCTGGGAAAGCGCCAGGACCGGAAAATCAGGCTACTCGCCGTTCTGCCTCAACGAATGGATGCGTCCGCTTTGCGAAAAGCCTCAGGTCAAGTGCTCGGCGTGCCCGCATCGCCGCCTCGCCCCGGTGGACGACCGTTTTGTCCGAGCGCATCTCATCGGGCGCACGACGGAGGGCAGGGCGTTCGTCATGGGCGTATTTCCGCTTGCGGCCGACGATACCTGCCGTTTTCTTGCGGCGGATTTCGACGAGGGGGATTTCCGGGCCTCTGCGCTCGCCTTCGTGAAGACCTGCCGCGCGCATGAAATCGACGCCCTCACGGAGCGTTCCCGCAGCGGGGAGGGCGCGCACGTCTGGATTTTTTTCGAGGAACGCGTCCCCGCGTGGCTCGCGCGCAAGCTCGGCGCGTTTCTGCTCACGGAGACGATGAACGCGTTTCCGTCGCTGAGTTTCCGCAGCTACGACCGATTTTTCCCGAACCAGGATTCCGTTCCGAAAGGCGGTTTCGGCAATCTGATCGCTCTTCCGCTTCAAGGCGAGGCGCGCGCCCGCGGAAACTCGGTCTTCGTCGACGACGATTTCGCGCCGCTCGCGGATCAGTGGCGCCCGCTCGCCGAGGTGCGTCCGCTTTCCGCCGCCCGCGCCAACTCGCTCGTCGCGGCGGCGCAGCGGAACGGCGACATTTTCGCGCTTCCCGAAGCGCCGATCGTTCCCGGCGGCGTCGGGGCGCCGACGAAGACGCTTCGCAAAAAATTCGCTTTTGCGCTTCCCGAGAAAATTTCGCTCGTGCTGCGCGAAGGAATTTTTCTCGAAAAATCCGAACTCCCGCCGCCGCTCGCGGCATCGGTTCGCCGGCTTTCGGCGTTCCCGAATCCGAATTATTTCCTCGCTCAGCGGCTTCGAAAAAGCGTCCGCGACGTGCCGCGCGTGATTTCCTGCGGTGAAGAAACCGAGCGGTATTGGGTGCTGCCCCGGGGCTGTCTCGACGCGTTGCTTGATCTGCTTCGCGAGAACGGCGTCGCGGCGGAGATCCGCGACGAGCGCTTCGCGGGAATGCCGGTCGATTTCAGGTTTCGCGGCGAACTGCGCGAGGAACAGCGTGCGGCTTTTGAAACGTTATTAAGATTCGACGACGGAATTCTGTTCGCTTCGACCGCCTTCGGGAAGACGGTTTTGGCGACGGCTCTGATCGCCGCGCGCGGCGTGCCGACGCTCGTGCTCGTGCATCGGCGGCAGCTCGCGACGCAGTGGCGTCGGACGCTCGCGGAGTTTCTCGGGCTGCCCGAAGATCGCGTCGGTTCGTTCGGGAGCGGCAAGCGCAGACTCACGGGAACGCTCGACGTGGCGATTCTCTCGTCGCTCTCGCGCAAGGGAGATGTCGATCCCGTAATTGAAAATTACGGACACGTCGTCGTGGACGAATGCCACCACCTGGCGGCGTTCAGCTATGAACAGGTTCTGAGAAAATGCCGGGCGAAATACGTGCTCGGGCTGACGGCGACGCTCGCGCGCAAGGACGGACTCGAGCCGATCGTGCGCATGGCGTGCGGTCCCGTGCGAATGAGAGTCGCGGCGGCGACGGGCGCGGAAGCCGCGTTCGCGCACGAGGTCGTCGTGCGTACGATAGACGATGAGCCGCCGGAGATTCTTCGGAGCGCCGATGCGCTCATGGCGGACGTCTATCGGTGGATCGGCGGGAACGCGCGGCGCAACGCCGTCGTCGTCGAAGACGTCTTCTCCGAGCTGGAAAAGGGCCGCAGTCCCATCGTGCTGACGGAGCGCACGGAGCACGTCGAGCGGCTCGTTCCGCTGCTGCAGGAACGTTGCGCGAACGTCTTCGCGCTGAGCGGGCGGCTTTCGGAAAAGAAACGGCGGGAAGTCTTCGCGGTCATGGAGTCGCTTTCGGCGTCGGAGCCGCGCGTCGTCGTCGCGACGGGACGCTACGTCGGCGAAGGCTTCGACTGTCCGCGGCTGGACACGCTTTTTCTCGCACAGCCCGTTTCGTGGAGTGGCACGTTGGCGCAGTACGTCGGCCGGCTTCATCGTCTGCATGCGGGCAAACGCGCCGTGCGTGTGTACGACTACGTGGACGTCGCTCTCGCGACGACGCGCAGAATGTTCGCGCGGCGCCGTTCCGCCTACGCCGCGCTCGGATACGCGCTGCGTCACGACTGGGAACTCCCGCTCCCTCTCGATGCTTGATTTCCCTTAGGGAGATTCGAGCCCCGACGGGGCAAAATTGTCCAGCGTAGGGTTTCAACCCTACGAAAACGGCAAAACACGCCGCGCGCTGTAAGTGCGCGATTGCGGGAACGCATACGCGAAAAATCTCCCGCGGATTTCGCGTGCTTGGGGGCGGAGACGTCCACGTCTCCGTCGCGGGAACGCGCGGACGCCGCGCGGAGAAATTTCGTCCGCGGGAAATCGCGCGTCGCGGGAACGAAGGCAGGAATGCCTTCGCCCCCGAGAAAAACTTCCTTCGACTTCTTTTGACTTCGCGGTTTTCTTCGCGGCCTTCGCGTTTGAAAAGACGCTCCCGCGCGTCGTTTTCGTCTGCTACGGCGCGGATTCGGGAGCGATTCAGCGGCGCAGGATTTCCTGCGCATAACCCGCCGCGTGGAGCGTCACGGGAACGTCGCCGCGCGGCCGATAAATCC
>JBJEVP010000320.1:0-4763 GCA_051884475.1 Candidatus Spyradosoma sp. | reverse complement strand
CCTCGCGGTCTCCGACGACATCATCGCCCGCTGCAAGTAATCCGCTTCGCGGCGAAAAAGAAGAAAGACGCGTTCCCGCCCGGGAGCGCGTCTTTTTTTTTGCGCTCGCGTTTCCGCGGCGGGAACGGCCGCGCGGCCGCGGGAAAATTTCCGCCCGCGCGGAAACCGCGCGAGAGACTCACGACTTTTTTCGATTTTCCGTTCCCGAATTTCGACTAAGAGGCTTGCCGCGCGGCCGCGGGAACGCCATCTTTTTCCGAAAAAAGAAAATGTCCGACATTCCTTCCGATTTCTTCGAGCGTCAGGACCGCGCCCGACGCGCCACGAACCGCCTCGTGCTCTGGTTTGCGTTCGGCGTCGCGGGAACGGCGCTCGCGATCTACGCCGTCGTCCGCTTCGCGCTGACGCAGTCCGGCGTTCCCGGGCTCACGGAGACGTATTTTCCCGCCTGGAGCGCGGCGGGAACGGCGGCAGAACCGTGGTGGGATCCGCTGCTGCTGGCCGTCGTCGCCGCGGGAACGCTGATCGTCGTGGGCGGCGCGAGCCTGATGAAGTCGCTCGAACTCGGAGACTCCACGGGCGCGGACGTGGCGAAGCAGCTCGGCGGCCGAGAAGTCTCGCCCGCGTCCGGAGCGCCCGACGAACGCCGCCTCGTCAACGTCGTGCAGGAAATGTCGCTCGCCTCCGGCGTTCCCGTGCCCCGAATCTTCATTCTCGAAAACGAGAACTGCATCAACGCCTTCGCCGCGGGAACGCGCCCGAACCGCGCGGCGATCGCCGTTTCCCGCGGAGCGCTCGACAAACTTTCGCGCGACGAGCTCCAGGCCGTAGTCGGGCACGAATACTCGCACATTCTCAACGGCGACATGCGCCTGAACATCCGGCTCGTCGGCTGGATCTTCGGCCTCGTCGTGATTTCGATCTTCGGCGAAATCCTCCTGCGGTCCGCCGCCTGGGAGTCCCGCGGACGCCGCTCCGAGAAAGGCAATCCCGCCGCGATTCTCATTGGAATCGGGCTCGCGCTGCTCGTCATCGGCTTCGTCAGCCGGATTTTCGCGCAGCTGATACAGGCCGCGATTTCGCGCAGCCGGGAACGGCTCGCGGACGCCTCCGCGACTCAGTTCACGCGCAATCCGAGCGCGCTCGCGAACGCGCTCGCCCGCATCGGCGGAGACGCCCTCGGCGGCAGGATGGCATCCCCGCGCGCGGGAGAATTCGCCCACCTTTTCTTCGCGAACGGCGTGAACGCCCTTTTCGCCACGCACCCGCCGCTGGAGGAACGCATCCGCGCGCTCAACCCGCGTTGGGACGGGAAATTTCTCCCGCCGTATGCGCACGCGCGCGGGGACGCCGAGACCGTCCGCCCCGAACGGGCGACGCCGCGAAAGCCCGCCGCCCTGCCCGCCGTGTTCCGCGAGCTCGCCGGAAACGCCTCCGACGCCAAGGCGCTCATCTATCTGCTGACGATGACCGAGTCGCCGGAACACAACGTCGAACAGGCGAAGCTCCTTCTCTCGCGGGAACGCGCCGCGCTTTTCGGGAAAATGGAAGCGCTTTGGCCGGAGATCGGGAAAATTCCGCGGGAAAAACGCATCTCCGGAGCGCTGATCGCCGCGCCCGCCCTGCGGGAGCTCTCCGCGCGGGAACGAAGGGATTTTCTCGAAACGCTCGCCCTCCTCGCCCGAGCCGACGGAAAGATCACGCTCTGCGAGTTCTGCATCCTGAGCGCCGTCGAAGGCGTGCTGTCCGACGATTCCGGGAAGAACGATCTCTCCGCCGCCGCCGTCGCCCCGGAAGCGGAGCTCCTGCTCTCGCTCTTCCTGCGGGAAAGCGGCGTTCCCGCGGAGCGCCGCCGGGAGACGCTCGAAGCCGCGCTCGCCGCCGCCGGGAAAAACGCGCTCCCGCTCGGCCTGCGTCCGCGCGCCGACTCGGAGCTGACCGTTCCCGCGCTCGAAGCCGCCTTCGGGAAAATGCGCCGGGCGGACCTCCGCGTCCGCGAAGCGCTTCTCCTCGCCGCCTCGGCGATCGCGCAGGCGGACGGAAAGATCACGCCGACGGAATCGGACCTTCTCGGCACGCTCGCCGTCGCGCTCGGCTGCCCCCGCCCATGAGCGCGGAGCGCCTCGCGGCGGCGGACGCGGGTCGGGGAACGAGACGTCGGGAACCTCTTCTTCGCGCCGAAAAAACGTCTTGACGGGGATTCTCATAGGGGATACCCCTATCCTCTATACATCTTCCCATGAGCTGTCCCCACTGCGCAAAGATCAAGGCCGCCGCGGAAAACGAATCCGCGGAAATCTCCCGCACGCGGGCGACGCGGGAACGCGTCTTCCTCGCGCTCTCGCTCGTCTCCCTGATCGCGGGATTCTCGCTCGCGAAAAGCGGCGTTCACGTTCCCGCGTTCCCGCTGACGGATCCTTCCTGGATCGCGGTCGCGCTGTGCGGCGCTCCGATTTTCAGAGCCGCGTGGACCGCGCTCTCGCGGGAGCGCAGAATCACCTCGGCGCTGCTGATCTCCACGGCGATCGTCGCGACGCTGGCGCTGCAGTTCTTCGCCTTTTTCCGCGGGAGCGCGGACGCCGTGCACGCCCACGACAGCTACGTCTTCGCCGCGGGAGAAATCGCTTTTCTGATGGCGCTCGGCGAGATGATTGAGGAATGGACGGTCAGGAAATCCCGCAAGGGCGTCGAGGCGCTGGTCGCGCTCACGCCCAAGCTCGCGCTCAGAAGAACCGCCGACGGCGGGCAGGAGACCGTTCCCGCCGAGGCGCTCAGGCGCGGCGACGTCGTCTTCGTGCGCCCCGACGACATGATTCCCGCCGACGGGGAAATCCTCGAGGGCGAAAGCTCCGTCAACCAGGCGAGCCTCACCGGCGAAAGCGTTCCCGCGGACAAGGGACCGGGCGACGCCGTCTTCGCGGGAACGTGGAACCGCTCCGGCGCCCTCGTCGTCCGCGTGAACAGGCCCTCGGAGGAAAACACGATTTCCCGGCTCATCCGGCTCGTGCGCGAAGCGGAAGAGAAAAAGGCGCCCGTGCAGCGCGTCGCGGACCGTTGGGCGGCGCGCATCGTTCCCGCGGCGGTCGCGTGCGCGTTTCTCGTCGCGGCGTTCGCCTATTTCGTGCTGGAGGTTCCGTTTCAGACCGCGCTGATACGCGGAGTGACGATTCTCGTCGTCTTCTGCCCGTGCGCGTTCGCGCTCGCCACGCCCACGGCCGTCGCCGCCGGAGTCGGCAACGTCGCCCGACGCGGCATTCTCGTCAAAAGCGGCGACGCGCTCGAACGCCTCGCCGGAATCGACGTCGTCGCGTTCGACAAGACGGGAACGCTCACCCGCGCGGAGCTGAAGGTCGAGGCGTTTTTTTCCGCGGGACGGCTTTCCGAAAAGGAGGCGCTCGCCCTCTGCGCCGCGGCGGAACTGCGCTCGCAGCATCCGGTCGCCCGCGCGCTCGTGAGGGCCGCGGAGGGAATTTCCCTGCCGACGGCGAGAAACATCGCCTCGAAGACGGGCTCGGGCGTCTCCTGCGACGTCGGCGACGAGGAAATCCTCGTCTGCTCGTTCCCGGGCCTCGCGCGGGAGCACGTTCCCGTCCCTGAAGACGCGGAAAAATTCGCCGAGGCGCGCCGCGCCTGCGGGGAAACGCTCGTCTGCCTCGCGGCCGACGGAACGCTCGAGGCCGTCTTCTCGCTCTCGGACACGCTGCGCGGGAACGCCCGCGAGACGCTCGCCGCGCTGAAGGCCGCGGGCGTCTCCTCCGCCGTGCTCACGGGAGACCACCTCGCCGCCGCCCGGAAAATCGGGGAAACCGTCGGCGCGGACGCCGTCTTCGCCGAACTCCTTCCCGAGGACAAATCCGCGAAAATCGACGAACTGCGCGGGAACGGAAAACGTGTGCTGATGGTCGGCGACGGCGTGAACGACGCTCCCGCGCTCGCCGCGGCGGACTGCTCCGCGGCGATGGGCGCGCTCGGCTCCGAACTCGCCGTGGAGACGGCGGACGTCGCCGTTCTCAACGACGACGTTTCCCTGATTCCCGGCCTGCTGAAGTTCGCGAAGGCCGTGATGCGCACGATACACGTCAACTTCGCGATTTCTCTGAGCATCAACTTTCTGTCCGTCGTGCTCAGCGCGGTCGGCGTGCTCGATCCCGTCTCGGGAGCGATCGTCCATAACGCCTCGTCCGTCCTCGTGGTCTCCCATTCCGCCCTGCTCATCTTCCGCGGCAAGGACTTCCGCGGCGCCAACGGCGGCGCGGTCTGACGTTCCCGCGCCCTTTCGGGCGTGCGACTTTCCGGCCGCCTGTTTTGAAAATCCGAACGCACGACCGTTCCTGCGGCATCCGATTTCCCGAGGGCTCATTTTCGCCGCGCGGCGTGAGCATATTTCCAAGCCTCGACGGGGGCGAAATTATTTAGCGTAGGGCAAGCGATGCGAGCGCGGCCCTACGAACGCTTTTTTCTTCAACGCAAAGAACGCGAAGAAAACCGCAAAGTTAAAGAAAGTTAAAAAAGTTTCTTTTTTTTTGGGGGGGGGGGGCGTTCATCCGCGGAAATCCGCGAGATCTGCGGGAGATTTTCCCGCAGAGGCGTGGGAGCGAAGGCATTCCTGCCTTCGTTCCTGGTGGGCGTCTTCCTGCCTGTGGCAAACTTTCTTAGAAAAAAGGAAGAAATCTAAAAAAGAATCTTGGAAAAATGGAAAAACAAGAGTATCTTTACCTTAGAAAAACGGAAAATCCATGCTGAAACGCAAAATCGACGAAAGA
>JBJEVP010000319.1:0-4764 GCA_051884475.1 Candidatus Spyradosoma sp. | reverse complement strand
GCGCTCAGTCGCGGAGAATGAGCGCGATGAAGACGAGGTCGTCCGTTCCCGCGTTGGCGAGTCCGTGCCCCTTTCCGCTCGGCGTGAAGGTGACGTCTCCAGGAACGACGGCGCGCTTTTCGCCGTTGTCGTCGTAGTCGCCCGTTCCCGCGAGAATGTAGTAGGTCTCGCTCTCGCCGTGGTGCTCGTGATAGCCGATGGAACAGCCGGGCGCGAGCGTGATTTCCGCGAACATACGCGTCTTGTCGTTCAGTTCCGCGGCGGTGAGAATGTGTTTCTTGACGACTTCGCCGTTTCCTCCGGCGAGGCCTCTGACGATTTCCGTTCGAGTTTTCATGGCTTCGGATTCTACCACGCCGCGAAAGCGAAAACGACGACTTTTCCCGACGTCTCCCGAGATCGCTCCGAAAAAAGTTTTTTTCGTTTTCTCGCCTGCGGATTTGTGGCATAAACGCCGTAACCCATACTTTTTGTTAACCCGATAAAATCATCAAAAATCATGTCTGAATCCACGCCTTGCGCTTACGACAAAACCAATCCGTTCCCGGCGAAGCTGAAAGTCCGCCGCCGCGCGAACGCTCCCGAATCCCAGAAGGAAACGGTGCATCTCGAAATCGACCTCACGGGCAGCGGCCTCGTCTATAAATCCGGCGACTCGCTCGGCGTGTATCCGCGTCAGACGCCGCAGCTCGTCGACGCCGTCCTCAAGGCCTACAAGTTTTCCGGCGACGAAACCGTCACGCTCCCGAAGACCGACAAGACGATGAGCCTCCGCGACGCGCTCACGACGGAATTCGCGCTCGGAGCGATCACGAAGAAGTTCGTCCAGTTCGTGCACGACAACGCCGCGTGCGACTGCGACAAGGCGAAGCTCGCCGAAGTGCTCGGGAACGCCGATCCCGTCGCGCAGAAGGCGTGGATCGACGCGCGCCACGTGCTCGACCTCGGCGAAGAGTTCCCGTCGGTCAAATGCGACGCTCAGGCCTTCGTCGAACAGCTCCGCAAGCTGATGCCGCGCCTGTATTCGATTTCCTCCAGCCCGAACTTCGTCGGCAAGGACAGCGTTCACCTCACGGTCGCGGTCGTCCGCTACGAAACGAACGGACACAAGCGCGACGGCGTCTGCTCGACCTTCCTCGGCGAATACGCGACGGTCGGCGAAACGACGCTCCCGGTCTTCGTCTCGAACTCGCATTTCGGACCGCCGGCGGACCTGAACGCGCCGATGATCATGGTCGGCCCGGGCACGGGCATCGCGCCTTTCCGCAGCTTCGTCCAGGACCGCGCCGCCAAGGGCGCCAAGGGCAAGAACTGGCTCTTCTTCGGCGACCAGCGCGTCAAGACCGACTTCCTTTACCAGGAGGAATGGGAAAAGGCGCTCGCCGACGGCCTGCTCACGCGCCTCGACTGCGCGTGGTCCCGCGACCAGGACTACAAGATCTACGTCCAGGACAAGATCCGCGAAGCCGGCGCCGAAGTCTGGAAGTGGCTCAACGACGAGGGCGCGTATTTCTTCATCTGCGGCGACGCCAAGCGCATGGCGAAGGACGTCGAAGCCGCCCTGCTCGACATCTTCAAGACGCACGGCGGGCTCGACGACGCGGGCGCCGCTGCCAAGCTCAAGGAGCTCAAGGCCGCCGGACGCTACCAGAAGGACGTCTATTGAAGTCCGAAGCGAACAACGGACGGAGGTCTGCGGGCCTTTTTCACCGTTCGCCCCAAAAAAAAGCGTTCCCGTCCGCGGGAACGCTTTTTTTTTTATGAATCGCATTTGCCGAAACGGGAATTTTGTCTTTTAATTCCGCGCAAGATGTCCAAAGACGAAATCCATTTCGCAGAGAAGAAAAAATCCAAAGGCGGGCTGAACCGCGTGTGGCGCGCGTTCGTCTATACCTGCGCGGGCTTCGCGGCGGCGTTCCGCCACGAGCACGCGTTCCGGCAGGAAGTCTACGTCTTCGTTCCCGCGGCGGCCCTGGTGCTCGTCTCGCCGATCGAATGGATATTCAAGGCGGCGCTGCTGTTCCCGCTCCCGCTGATTCTCGCGCTGGAAATGATGAACTCCGCCGTCGAGGCCGTCGTGGACGACATTTCGCTCGATTACCGCGACCTCGCCAAGCGCGCGAAGGACCTGGGCTCCGCCGCCGTTTTCTGCGCGATGGTCGCCGGGGCGATCGTCTGGATCGCCGTCATCGCGCACTGCGTGCTGAGCGGACAGTTCGACGCGTGGATTCCCGACGGCTTCGCCGGAAACGGGAACGCCTGCATCGCGGTGAACCTTCCCGCGCATTGATCTTTTTTTTTCCGACGAAGAAAAAAAGCATGGCTCCGGACAATTCACGTGAGACGCGCGTCGACGTCCTCATCGTCGGCGCGGGCATGAGCGGACTCGCGGCGGGAATCCGTCTCGCGCATTTCGGAAAAAAGGTGCTCCTCGTCGACCGCCACTATTCGCTCGGCGGGCTGAACGGCTTCTACGCGATCGACGGCCGCGGCTACGACGTCGGTCTGCACGCGATGACGAACTACGTTCCCGAGGGCACGAAGAACGCGCCGCTGACGAAGCTTCTGCGCCAGCTCCGCATACGCCGCGAGGAGCTCGACCTCTGCCCGCAGCGCGAATCCGCGATTCACGCCTTCGGCGAACGCCTCCGTTTCTCCAACGATTTTTCGCTTTTCGAAAGCGAAGTCGCCCGCGCCTATCCGCGGGAAATCGACGGCTTCCGCCGGCTCGACGAATTTCTGCGCAGATTCGACGAAACCGCGCTCGACGCCGAAGACGTCTCCGCGCGCGAGCGCGTGAGCGGATTTCTCCGCTCGCGGGAACTCGTCGACACGCTCTTCATTCCGCTTTCGTTCTACGGCAGCTCGATTCCGGACGACATGGCGCTCCCGCAGTTCGCCGTCATGTGGCGCAGCATCTTCCGCGAGGGCTTCGCGCGTCCGCACATCGGCGTGCGGCAGGTCCTGCGCCTGCTCGACAGGAAGTTCGCCGAAGCCGGAGGCGTCCGCAGACTGCGCTGCGGCGTGAAGAAAATCGTCGTCGAAGACGGGCGCGCGACCGCCGCGGAACTCGACGACGGGAGCGTCGTCGTCGCGGACAAGATCTTTTCCTCCGCGGGCGCGGTTGAGACCGCCCGGCTCCGCACGGACGTTCCCGCGGATTTCGGCGAGGACGAAATCGGAAAGCTCGCCTTCTGCGAGACGATTTCCGTGCTCAAGGCGAAGCCCGCCGAAGACTTCGGCTGGAACGAGACCATCATCTTCTTCAACGACGCCGAGCGCTTCTCCTACCGCACGCCCGCGAACCTCGTCGATCCGCGTTCGGGCGTCGTCTGCATACCGAACAACTACGAATGGAGCGATCCCGCGCGCGCGCCGAAGGAAGGCTGCCTGCGCGTGACCTGCCTCGCGAATCACGCGCGATGGAAGGAGCTCCGCGAAAACGGCGGCGACGCGCTCTACGCGCAGGCGAAGGCGCTCGCGTTCGAAAAACTGCTCGACGTCGCGTTCTCGCATCTGCCCGAGACCTCCGCCGAGAAATTTCGCGCCTCGATCGTCGCGACCGACATGTTCACGCCGCTCACCGTCGAAAGATTCACGGGAAAGCTCGGCGGCGCGATCTACGGCGCGACGCGCAAGAACCGCGCGGGAACGACCGACGTCGAAAATCTTTTCCTCTGCGGCACCGATCAGGGGTTCCTCGGCATCACGGGAGCGATGCTCTCCGGAATCTCCATGGCGAACCTTCACGGCCTTTCCGCGTCCTGACCGACCAAGCTCCCGTTCCCGATTTCCGATTCCATGCTCAAGCTCCTCACGACCGATTTCCCCGGCTACGCCCTGCTCGATTCCGGGAACCGCAGAAAACTCGAAGACTTCGGCGGCGTCCGCATCGTCCGCAGCGAGCCCAAGGCCTGGTGGTCGCCCTCTCTCCCGCGCGAAGAATGGGCGAAGGCGGTCGCGACGCACGAAGACGACTCGCGCGAGGGGCGCTGGAAATTCCGCGGGAACGCCGTTCCCGAGCCGTGGACGCTGCGTTTCCGCGACGCATTCGCTCTGCAGCTGCGCTTCATGGACCGCTCCAAGCAGATCGGCGCCTTTCCGGAGCAGTCTCCGCACTGGGACTGGATTCTGAAAAATCCCGTTCCCGCCGGCCGTCCCGCGCGCCTGCTCAACCTTTTCGGCTACACGGGCGCGGCCTCGCTCGCCGCGGCGCGCGCGGGCTGGCAGGTCACGCACGTGGACGCGTCCAGGCCCGCCGTCGCCTGGGGACGCCGCAACCAGGAACTCTCCGGGCTCGGCAAGGCGCCGATTCGCTGGATTCTTGAAGACGCGGTAAAATTCTGCCGCCGCGAAGCGCGCCGCGGGAACGCCTACGAGGCGATCCTGCTCGATCCGCCCGCGTTCGGACGCGGCCCCGACGGCGAACTCTGGAAAGTCGAACGCGACCTGCCCGAACTGCTGAAAATCTGCCGCGACCTTCTCTCGCCCGACGCCCGCGCGGTCGTCCTCACGCTCTACACGATCGACGCCTCCTCCGTGCTCTGCGGCAATCTTCTCGCCGAGACGACGGCGCACCTGCGCGGCGGCGAAATCGAATTCGGCGAACTCGCCACGCGCGAAACTTCGCCCGCCGCCCGGCTGCTCCCGCTCTCGCTCTGGGGGCGCTGGTCCCGCGCCTGATTCTTTTCGCGAAAAAAAACTACCCTCGAAGCTTCCGGAAAAGCTCTTCGGCGCGGCGGGCGAGCTCGGCGCGGCAGGAGA
>JBJEVP010000318.1:0-18501 GCA_051884475.1 Candidatus Spyradosoma sp. | reverse complement strand
TGCCCGAAGGCGAAATCCTCGGCGGCGACCCGGACGCGCTCTGCCCCGTGCTGAAGATCGAACTGCGCTGAACGGAGAAGCTCCGGGAAAATCCGGAGAACGAGGACGTCGCGGCGCGCGCGGAACTCAGCCGTTCCCCGCCGCGCTCCGGACGAACGGAAGGCTCTTCACTGCGGACTTGATTTCCTCTTCGGCGGGAACGACGCCGTCGCGCATCAGGAATTTTCCGTCGCAGAGCACGTGGCGGACGCAGCGCGAATCCGCGGCGTAAATCCAGTTGGAAAGCGCATTGTAATTCGGAAGCATGCGCTCGTCGTTCAGATCGACGAGCACGAAGTCCGCGAGCCGCCCCTCGGCGATTTCCCCGGCGTCGATTCCGAAGGCGCGGAATCCGTCGCGCGTCGCCCACGCGAAGGCCTGCTCGGCGGGAACGGCTTCGGGATCTCCCGAAACCTTCGCGAGCAGGGCCGCGAACTTCGCCTCCTCGCGCATGTCGAGATTGTTGTTCGAGGCCGCGCCGTCCGTGCCGAGCGCGATTCTCACGCCCGCGTCCGCGAACGCCTTCGCGCGGAAGATTCCCGAAGCGAGCTTCATGTTGGAGACGGGATTGTGCACGACGGTCACGCCGCGTTCCCGCAGGATCCCGATCTCCTCGTCGTCCGCGTGAACGACGTGCGCGGCGACGACGTCGCTTCCGAGCACGCCGAGAGAATCCAGCCGGCGCACGGGCGTCGTGCCGAACTCGGCGAGGCAGTCTGCGACCTCCTTTTTCGTTTCGGAAAGGTGGATGTGGAGAAGCACGCCGCGTTCCCGCGCGAGCTCCGCGCAGCGCAGCCAGAGCTTTTCCGAAACGGTGTAGACGGCGTGCGGAGCGAGGGCGAAGCGCACAAGCCCGTCGTCGCCGACGTTCCCGCCGCGCGGCAGTCCGGCGAGGCGCGCGAACATGCGCTCGATTTTTTCCTCGCCCGTGAAGTTCGTGACGGTCATTCCGACGCAGGCGCGGATCCCGAGTTCCCGCGCGGCGCGCACGGTCTCCTCGTTTTCGAAATACATGTCGTTGAAGAACGTCGTGCCCGAGCGGATCATCTCGAGAATCGCGAGGCGCGAGCCCTCGTAGACGTCGCGCGCGGTCAGCTTTGCCTCGAGCGGCCAGATGTGCCCGTTGAGCCATTCGAAGAGCTCCAGATCGTCGGCGGCGCCGCGCAGAAGCGTCATCGCGGCGTGCGTGTGCGCGTTGCAGAACGACGGGAACGCGGCGAGATTCTTCGCGCTCACGATCTCGACGTCCGCCGCCTCGGTCTCGGAAACGGCGATCGCGGGAGCGATTTTTTCGAAACGGCTTCCCGAGACGAGAATGTCGGTCTCGACGCCGTTCAGAAACGCGTTTCGGAAAAGAATTTTCTTCATGGCGGAAACGCGGGTTCAATCGAGAAACTTCATTTCGTCGGCGATGCGTCCGCGCTCCCGAGTGACGCGCAGGAGCTCGTCCTCCATTGCTTCCGGCGGCGGAATGATGCCCGGCGGAAGCGTTCCCGCGTTCCGCGCGAGCCAGACCGCTCCCGCGCTGTGCAGGGAGAGCGTCGCGTCGATGTAGCGCAGGTGCGTGGGCTCGTCCAGGTAGAAATTCAGCGACTTCTTTTCGCCGAGCACGCGCGAGGCGGGAACGCGCGGGCCGAACTCGTCCTCCACGCCCATGTTCGCGAGCAGCGCGGGCGAGGCGACGAGCGCCTCGGGAACGTCGTCGTGGTCGAGCGCGTGAAGGACGCCCGTCGCGGTGACGACGGCGAACGCGTCGGCCACGGCGCGCCGCGTTCCCGCGACGTCGCGGAAATCGACGTGCTCGTCGATCAGCGGACGCGTCCTTTCGGACACGCTCGCGGGATCGCTCACGACGACGACGCGGGCGCCGTTGCGCTTCGCGTAGAAAATCAGCCCCGAACCGACCTTTCCGCTGCCGAAGACGACGAGCTTTTTCCCGCGCCAGTCCGAATGGCCGCGCGCCGCCATCGCCCGAAAGTAGCCTTCGCCCGTGCCGAGAAAAGTCTCGATGCGCTTGATTTTTCCGCCGTCGGCGAGAAAGACGGGCTTGTCCGAATTCCTGTATTTCTCGACGCCCGAGCGCGTGAGCTCCGCGAAGCCGAGGCGCGGACGCCACGAGGAAAAGCCTCCGGCGTTGTCCAGGATCAGATCGACCTCGAACGGAGCGTCGTCCCAGCGCACGATCGGGCAGCCCGCCTCCCGCATCAGCTCCACCACCGCGGGATCGTAGATGACTCCGTCGCGTATCCCGACGATCAGGCGCGCGCCCGCCGCGATCAGCGCGCGGTATTTCGTCATCGTGTTGCGGAAGATCGGCGTCGCCTCGAGCACGCTCAGTCCTTCGAGCGGGAGCGTTTTCGTCCAGAGTTCGGTGAGATGCTTCGCCGCGGGATAATCCCGTTCGGTGTAGGCGGAGGCGAGAATTTCGTCGATCTTGTTCATGGCGGGAACGGCGGGATTTTTTTTCAGTCGGTGGAAAGTTTCGAGAAGACGAGCTCGTCGCGGTACGCGCCGTAGGCGAACCTGGCGCCGCGCAGCCGCCCCTCGAAGACGTAGCCGAGGCGCTTCGCGACGGCGGCGGACGCGGCGTTGTCCGCGTCGCACTCGATCACGCAGCGGTGAATCCCTCGCGCGAAGAGCTCCCGTTCCAGCAGGCGGACGAACTCCGTGGCGTAGCCGCGCCCGCAGGCGTCCTTGTCCAGATAATACCCGAACTCCGCCGTGCGGTTCATGTGCGAAATCGTGTGCACGCCGCCCGCGCCGACCATGCGCCCCGAAGCCTTGTCGAAGAACACGAACTCGAAGGACGCGAGCGCGTCCCAGTTCGCGGAGAAGATGTCGGTGACGACGCGCACGTCCTCGACGCTCCGGGTGCCGTCCGTCCAGAAGAGGAATTTCCGCAGATGCGCGCGGGAACGGTCGACGAGCGCGAACAGCTCCTCGTCGTGCGCGTGAACCCGTCGGCGGACGACAATCTTCTCGCCCGAAATCTCCTCGGGAAGCGCGAATTTCTCGTATTTTTCCAGACCTAAATCAAGCATGGGAATGAGGCGTTTCCGCGATTCTCGAAAATCCCGGAGCGGGAGTCAAATATCAACTTTCCGCCCGAAGGAAACGGCCTCCGCCCCGCCGCTCTTCCCGGACTTCAGCCCTCGAGCGCGGCGGCGGCGAGCTCCTTCTCGTGCTTTCTGCGCTCCTCGAGCGTGAGATAAATCTTGCGCATGCGCAGGAAGTGCGGCGTGACCTCGACGAGCTCGTCGTCCGCGATGTATTCGAGCGCCTGTTCGAGCGAGAGCTTCACGGCGGGAGCGATCTTCATCTTGCGGTCGCTGCCGGCGGCGCGCATGTTCGTCAGCTCCTTGCCCTTCTGCAGATTGACGGGCAGGTCGTTGTCCTTGCAGTGTTCGCCGACGACCATGCCCTCGTAGGTCTCCTCGCCCGGATCGATGAAGAACGTGCCGCGCAGCTGCAGCGCGTCGATCGCGTAGGCGACCGCCTTGCCTTCGCCGAGCGAGACCATCGTGCCGTTCACGCGCGCGGGAATTTCGCCCCTGAAAGGCTCGTAGCGGTCGAAGCGGTGCGCCACGATCGCCTCGCCCGCGCTCGCCGTGAGCACGCGGGAACGCAGACCGATGAGCCCCCGCGTCGGAATCGAAAAATGAATCAGCCGGCGGTTGCCGCGCGTTTCCATGGAAACCATTTCCCCGCGGCGCTGCCCGACGAGCTGAATCACGTTTCCGGAAAACTCCTCGGGAACGTCGATCGTGAGTTCCTCCACGGGATCGCACTTCACGCCGTCGATGATCTTCGTGATGACCTTGGGACGCGAAACGGCGAGCTCGAAGCCCTCGCGGCGCATCGTTTCGATGAGAATCGCCAGGTGCAGCACGCCGCGCCCGGACACCTCGAACATTTCGCCGCCGCGCCCCGCCTCCTTCACGCGCAGCGCCACGTCCTTCTCCGCCTCCTTGAAAAGACGCGCGCGCAGATGGCGCGACGAGACGAACTTGCCGTCGCGTCCGAAGAAAGGCGAATCGTTCACGCGGAAGACCATGGAGATCGTCGGCTCGTCGATCGCGATCGGCGGGAGCGCCTCGGGCGTCTCCGCGTCGCAGATCGTGTCCGAAATGTCGATGTCCTCGATGCCCACGACGCCGCAGAGGTCGCCGCATTCCACGCGGGAACGGTCCTCGCGCTCGAGCCCCTCGAAGGTGAAGAGCTGCCTGATCTGCGCGCCCGCGACGGAGCCGTCGCGCTTCACGACGACGACCGGACGCGACGCGTCCGCGACGCCGCGCGCGACGCGCCCGATGCCGATGCGCCCGACGTAGTCCGAATAGTCCAGCGTCGCGATCTGCAGCTGAAGCGGCCCTTCGACCCGCTTCGGCGCGGGAACGTGCTCGATCACCGCGTCCAGCAGCGGCGCGATGGACGCGCGCGGATCCGTTTCGAGATTCTTCACGCACCAGCCGTCGCGCCCGCTCGCGTAGAGCAGCGGAAAATCGAGCTGATCCTCGCTCGCGTTCAGTTCGCAGAACAGGTCGAAAACGGCGTCGGTGACCTCCGTCGGGCGCGCGTCGGGCTTGTCGATCTTGTTGATGACGACGAGCGGCTTCAGCCCGAGACGAATCGCCTTGTCGAGCACGAAGCGCGTCTGCGGCATCGGTCCCTCCGCCGCGTCCACGAGCAGAATCACGCCGTCGGCGAGATTGAGCACGCGCTCGACCTGCCCGCCGAAATCGCTGTGTCCGGGCGTGTCGATGACGTTGATCTTCACGCCCTTGTAGCGCACGGAAATGTTCTTGGAAAGAATCGTGATTCCGCGTTCCCGCTCGAGATCGTTGCTGTCGAGAAAGCACTCGTGCACTTCCTGATTTTCGCGGAACATTTTCGACTGCTGCATGATCTTGTCCACGAGCGTCGTTTTTCCGTGGTCCACGTGCGCGATGATGGCGATGTTTCTTATGTCGTTCATTCTGTAAAAAAAAACGGGCGGAAAGCATTTCACTCCGCCCGCGAAAAAGCAAGAATTCCGAAAATAAAAATCGAAAATCGGAAATCAGGCCTCGGAACTTTCCTTCGTTCCCGCCTCCCCGTTGCCGTCCTCCGCCGGACGCGGCTTCGGCCTGCGCGGCGCGCGCGGCTTGCGCGGACGCTTCGCCGCGGATTTTTTCTCGCCGGCGGGAGCGTCCGGAGCGGACTCCGCCGCGGGAACGTCCTCGCGCGCGGCGGGGGCGGGAACGGAAGTCTCGGGCGCGCGGGCCGGAGACTCCGCGGGAACGGAAGGCGTTTCCGGAGAAGACGGCGGCGGAGGCGGATTTTCCGCGGCGCGCTCCGGCTCCGCGGGAGCGTCCGAGGAAACGGGAGCGCCCGCCGTCTCTTCCCGATGCGGATTCGGTCCGGAGCCTTCGCCGTCCCGCCGCGGTTCGGCGTCCGGCTGCGCGTCGCCGAGCCGGGGCGCGTTCACGCGGATGGCGCCGTCGGCGCTGCGGTTCCTGTTCCTGTTTTTGCGGTTGCGCTTGCGGCGGCGGCGCTCGTTCCCGCGCGGTTCTCCGCCGGAATTTTCGCCCCCGGCGTTCCCGCCGCGATTCTTCTGAGGCTCGTTCTTCAGCAGATAGCGCAGCTCGGGATCGACGTAGTCGTCGGAAAATCCGTCGTCCTCGTCGTCGCGCTCCGCGGCGGGAAGCTCCGTCTTCTTGGGCGCGTAGTCCGGCCGACGATAGGCGGGCGTGGGAATCGGCTCCTCCTCCGGAGGAAAATTCTTCGCCGGCGGAAGCTGCACGACCTGCAGAGCGCGGATTTTCGGCTCGGAGGAAACCGGAATGCGCGGCGTCTCGCGCGTCGCCTGCGGACGCAGAATCATCTGCGTGAGCGCGTTGTTTTCGCGAAGGCGGAAGACGGTCTCCACGGCGTCGGCGACGACGTCGGCGTGAATCCGACTCTGCGGCGTCGTCGTGAAGCGCGCGGCGGGATCGGGCGCGCCCTCGTTGCCCTGAAGAAGAATGTGGCAGGTCTTTACGCCCGTGTCGCGCAGTTCCGCGAACAGCGTTCCCGCGAACGCGCGCGTCGCGGCGTCGGCCGCGGCGTTCAGCGCGCGCCCGGCGGACGTTCCCGCGCCCGGAGAAACGACGACGACGTGCCCTCGCGACGCGATGAGAGACGGGAGCACGCGGCGCACGACGCAGAGCGGCGAAACGACCTGCGCGTTGAACGCGAGCGGAATTTCCTCGGGAGGAACGGCCTCAAACGGCTCGTCGGAAAGGTATTGTCCCGCGAGCACGACGCCGACCACGTGATTTTCCTTCGCGAAAATCGATTCGACGGCGGCGACGACGGCTTCGGGCGACGTGAGGTCGCACGGCACGGGAACGAATTCGTCCGCGCCGAGCCCGTTTTCGGGAATCGTTCCCGCGAGCGCGTAGACGCGGATGCCGAGCCCGCAGAGGCGCCGAGCGATGCTCAAGGCGGGTTCTCCGGCGGCTCCGGTGATGATGACGGTATCCATACAGTGAAATTAAAGCCGCGCAGTCTAAAAGTTTCTCGCCGCTTCGACAAATTGAAAAAAAAGCCGAGACAATGAATGAAAATGAAAGCCCCGACGGGGCGAAATTGCCCAGCGTAGGGCAAGCGAGAACCTGTTCGTGCAGCCCTATGAAAAAGGGGAAAAACGATGCGCGCTGTAAGTGCGCGATAGCGGGAACGCACGGATTTACGGGGATTTTCTTGAATCCGCGAATTGCTCCGATTACACGACTCAGGTTGTCCTCGAAATCCCTCTTCGATGCGCGTTCCGCCTGTCCTCCGCGGAAACCCTTTCTTCTTCGGAGCAAACGATAAATTGAAATTTGACGGCGGGAACGCGGAAGTTTAGGATTCGCGGCTTTCACGTTCAAATACAATGCTGCGCACACATAACTGCAACTGTCTTACGACCGCCGACGCGGGAAAGAAGGTCACCCTGATCGGCTGGGTCGACACCGTCCGCGACCTCGGAGGCGTCCGATTCGTCGATCTCCGCGACCGCGAAGGCATCACGCAAATCGTCTTCAATCCGTCCAATCCGACGGTTCACGAAATCGCGAAGAACCTCAAGTCCGAGAGCGTGATCCAGGTCACGGGAACGGTGACGCCGCGCGACGCCGACACGATCAACGAAAAGCTTCCCACGGGGACGGTCGAAGTCGTCGCCGAAGAAATCACGGTGCACAACGTCTGCGCGCCGCTGCCCTTCCCGATGGAGGACGACAAGGCGGACAAGGTGAACGAAGACCTGCGCCTCGCCTACCGCTATCTCGACCTGCGCCGTCCGCGCAATCTGAACCTGCTCCGCATGCGCGCGAAGGCCGGCCACGCGATCCGCAACTACCTCGACGAACAGGCGTTCGTCGAAGTCGAGACGCCGATTCTCTTCAAGAGCACGCCCGAGGGCGCGCGCGAGTTCCTTGTGCCGTCGCGCCTCAATCCGGGGCAGTTCTACGCGCTCACGCAGTCTCCGCAGCAGTATAAGCAGATGCTGATGGTCTCCGGCATCGAACGCTATTACCAGCTGGCGAAATGCTTCCGCGACGAGGACCTGCGCGCCGACCGCCAGCCCGAATTCACGCAGGTGGACATCGAAATGTCCTTCATCGAACGCGAAGACATCTACGCGCTCATCGAAGGCATGCTCAAGCGCGTGTGGAAGGAAGTGCTCGACGTGGACATCCCGACGCCGTTCCCGCGCATGCCCTACAAGGAAGCGATGGACCGCTTCGGCGTGGACAAGCCCGACACGCGCTTCGGCATCGAAATCACGGACTTCACCGACCTCTTCAAGACCTCCGCGTTCAAGGTGTTCAACTCCGTCGCGAACACGCAGGGCAGCGTCGTCCGCGCGATCAACGCGAAGGGGCTCGAAGACATCACGCAGGGCGAGCTCACGAATCTCGAAACGATCGCGAAGACGCTCGGCGCCAAGGGGCTCGCCTTCATCAAGGCGGCGAACGGCGAATGGAAGTCGCCGATTCTCAAATTCTTCTCCGACGCGGAAAAGGCGGCGCTCAAGGAAAAGCTGAACATCGAGGACGGCGACATCGTCTTCTTCGCGGCGGCGCCGTGGGAACAGGCTTCGGCGATTCTCGGCCGCATCCGCCTCGAATGCGCCAAGCTGCTGCAGGCCCGCGGCAAGCTCACGATTTCGCCCAAACAGTTCAACTTCCTCTGGGTCATCGAGTTCCCGCTCATGCTCTGGGACGAGGAACAGAACCGCTTCGTTTCCGCGCACCACCCGTTCACCGCGCCCGTGAAGGAGGACGTGCCGCTGCTCGACACGAACCCGCACGCCGTGCGCGGCCAGCACTACGACATCGTGCTCAACGGCGTCGAGCTCGGCGGCGGCTCGATCCGCATCCACAATCCGGAAATGCAGAAAAAGGTCTTCGAGGACGTGCTCGCGATTCCGAAGGACGTCGTCGAAACCCGCTTCGGCTACATGCTCAAGGCGTTCAGCTACGGCGCGCCGCCGCACGGCGGGATCGCGCTCGGCTTCGACCGCCTCGTCACGATGCTCGCGGGCCGCAGCTCCATCCGCGACCTGCTCGCGTTCCCGAAGACGCAGCGCGGCCAGGACCTCATGGCGCAATGCCCGTCCGCCGTCACGCCGCGCCAGCTCAAGGACGTCCACATCGAGCTCCGCGACGAGGAAAAGTAAGCGCGCGCCGTTCCCGCTCTTTTCCGCGAAACGCGTTCCCGCCCGCCGGGAACGCGTTTTTTTGCGCGCAAAATTTCGCTCCGCGCGCGGCGGGCGCGAAAAAAGGCGTTCCCGCGGGGACGGGAACGCCGATTCGGAAAAACGGGCGCGCGCTCAGGCGACGCGTTCGATGATCAGACTGATGTCGTTCGGGCGCTTCGGCGCGAGACGGTAGGCGCTGCGGAAGTATTCCATCGCCTTGTCGAGATTCGACTCGTCGTTGTAAAGGATTTCGACGAGCGCTTCGCCCTGCTTCACCTGCGTGCCGACCTTCTTCAGGTTGACGAGCCCGACCGCGGGATCGTAGGAGCCGTCCTTGCGGCGCGCGAGCTCCTGAACGCCGCGGGCGATCATTCCCGCGTTGATCATGTGCACGTAGCCGCGTTTCGCCGCCGGAAGCTTCTTGACGTATTTCGCCTTCGGGAACTTCGCGGGATCGTCGATCCAGTCGGTCTTGCCGCCCTGGGCGACGACCATGTCGCGGAATTTCTTGAGCGCGGAACCGTCCTTGAGCGCGCGCTCGACGGACTGCTTCGCCGAAAGCGTGGAACCGGCGACGCCCGCGAGGCGCACCATCTCCATGCCGAGCTTGAGCAGCAGCTCCTTCAGATCTTCCGGACCTTCGCCCTTGAGCAGCTCGACGACTTCGAGAATCTCGAGCCCCGTGCCGACGGAATTGCCGAGCGGCTGATTCGCGTCCGTCACCAGCGCGACGCAGCGGCGGGACATGCCGCGCGCGACGCGCGTGACCGTGCGGGCGAGCTGCTTCGCCTGTTCGAGGTCGCGCATGTAGGAGCCGTTGCCCCACTTCACGTCCACGACGAGGCCTTCGCAGCCTTCGGCGAACTTCTTGGAAAGAATGCTGCTCGTGATGAGCGGAAGGCTCGAAACCGTCGCCGTGTGCTGGCGCAGCTCGTAGAGCATGTCGTCGATCGGCGCGATCTTCGGGCTCTGCTCGACGACGGCGCAGCCGACCTTCTGCAGGACGCGCTCGTAGTCCTTGGGCGCGAGATCCGCCTTGAAGCCGGGAATCGCCTTCATCTTGTCCACCGAGGTGATGATGAAGTCCTCGTCCTTGGAGACCATCGTGGGCACGACGACGCCGCACGCCGCGGAAAGCGCCGCGAGGGCGATCGTCGTCTTGTCGCCGACGCCGCCGGTGGAGACCTTCGACATCTTCGGGTCGGTGATGCGGTCCAGCTCGACCGTGTCGCCGGAGAACATCATCTCCTCGGAAAGCGCGGACATTTCGTTCGCGGACATGTTCTTGAAATAAATCGACATGAGGAGCGCCGCCTGCTGGGACTCGGGCATTTCGCCGTCGATGATGGCGTCCACGATCGTCCGGATCTCGTCGCGCGTGAACTCGCCGCCGTCGCGCTTCTTCTCGATGAGATACGCATAAGTCGATCGCATGTCTTTTCTGCTGTCAGTTTTCTTGTCTGCCATTATGTTGTTTCCTGTTGTGAATAAGGGATTTTCAAAGCTCTACGTATGAGCGACAGGATGCGCAAAATTTTTCAAAAGTCGAGAAAAAAATTCTCGACAATTCCCGCAAGGCGTTGTAAGCGGGCGCGTTTTTTCCGAAACTTTCGCCGCGTTTCGGCGTTGCCCTCTTTCCGCGAACGCAACAGATTATGTCCCATATGAAAAGCAAACGCCTCACCCCTCCGACCTCCGCGCGGGAACGCCGCCGCGGCTTCACGCTGATGGAGGTCATCATCGTCATCGCGCTCATCGCGCTGATCGTCGGCGCCGTCTCCGGCAACCTGACGGGCATTTTTTCCGACAATCAGAAAAAAATCGCCGAGACGGACATCCAGGCTCTGGAGACGCCGCTCTTCGCCTACCAGATCAAGCACGGCGCCTATCCGACGACGGAGGAAGGCCTGCAGGCCGTCGTCGATTCCGGCGAGCTGAAGAAGCTTCCCGAAGACCCGTGGAAGCGCCCGTTCCGATACCGCTTCCCCGCGCAGAAGAGCAAGAACGGCTACGACCTGTGGTCGCTCGGGCCGGACGGCGTCGAAAGCGACGACGACATCGGCAACTGGCAGCCGTAAGCCTTCCCGAAGACGATGCCCGCAGCCCGACGGCAAGCCCCGGCGCCGCGTTCCCGCGCGCGCGCCTTCACGATGATGGAACTGCTCGTCGTCATCGCGCTGCTCGGGCTCGTCTCCGCGTTCGTCGCCGTTCGCTTCGACGCGCTCGTTCCCGCGCTGGCGGAGCCTTCCGCCGAAGCCTCCGCGCGGCGGGCGTTCGCGCTCGCGTCCCATCGCGCGCGGACGCTCCGGCGCGCGTTCTTCGTCCGGCTCGACGCGGACGGAAGCGCGCTCTCGGTCGAAGACGCGGACGGGAACGCCGACGCCGTCTTTCCGCTGCGTCGGGACGGAAGCGCGCCCGCGCTCCGGCTCCTCGCCGACCCGCGCGACGGCGCGACGCTCTTCGTTCCCGCGCGGCTGCGCGAAATCGACGCCGCGGAATTTCACCCTTCGGGCTGCGCGACGCCGACGCTCGTCGAAATCCTCAAAAACCGGAAGACGGAAAAAATCCTGCAGGCGGATCCGTTTTCGGGCGCGCTGACGGAAAGGAAGACGCTGTGAACCGCGCGCGTTCCCGCCGGGCGTTTTCGCTGCTCGAAGTCGTCGTCGCCGTCGCGATCTTCGCGACGACGGTCTCGGTGCTGCTCGCCGCCGTCGGCAACGTCTACGCGGCGCAGAGCGCGCTTTCGCGCCTCGACGACCGGCACGCCGACCGCCTCGAAATCCTGCGGACGCTGCTCGCCGATTCCGAGAACGACGTCGACAAGCTCGAAACCGGCGGAGACTTCCGCACGCTCGACGGCAAAAGCGTGCGCTGGCGCGCCTTCGCCGAAGAGACGCCGCAGGCGGGCCTTTTCCGCGTCGTCGCCGAAATCGAATGGCCCGGCGATCCCGAGCCCGAAACGCTCCCGTTCTTCGTCTTCCGTCCGGACTGGAAGGCGCAGTTCGACAACCAGGAAGTCCTCCTCGAAAACCTGCGCGAAGCGTTCCCGAGCGACCGCTTCGACACCTATTGAACCGCCGTGCGTTCCCGCGTCCGCAAAGCCTTCACGCTGCTCGAGGTCGTCGTCGCCGTCGCCCTCGCGGGCGTGCTGCTCACGGCGGCGGCGGGCGTCGTGATGAACGTCGTGCGCGTCTGGGAAAAATCCGGCGACGTCGCCTCGCTCGACCGCCATCTTTCCGGGCTCGAGCGCTTTCTCGGCGTCCTCGCGGACGCGCAGCGCAACCTGCGGATCGCCCGCTCGAGCGACGGGAAAAACGTCGTCGGCTGCGCGTGGACGCGACCGCCCGGGCTCGACGAGACGTTCCCGCGCTTCGAGATCGTCGAGACGTTCCCGCTCTTCGCGCTCGACGAAAACCCGCAGCCCAGGCTCGAAGCCTGGCTTTTCTGGGACGCCTCGGGGCTGTGGCTGATCTCGCAGACCGCGCGGCAGAAGAACGAAGACGAAAACGCCGCGACCTGGACGCTGCTTTCGCCGTTTCTGGAAAGCGTCTCCGTGCACGCCTGGGACGCCGAAGCCGGCGCCTGGGAAAGCGTCGATTCCGTGGACGAAAGCGTGATTCAGAGCCGCGCGATCCGGCTGCGCCTGCGTTTCCGCGACGGCAAAGTCGCGCGGGAACGCACGCTCGCGCTCTCCGGAACCGAGACGCCGGGAGGGACTTTTTTCTGAGATGAGACGCGCCGCGCATTGTTTCACGCGAAAATCCTCGGCGCAGCGCCCGGGCGCCGCGCTGCTCCTCGTGCTCGGCTTCGTCGTGCTGCTGTCGTTTCTCGTCGTCGGCATCATGAAGAACGCGCAGCGCGAAATCCTTTCCCGCGCGGAAGACTACGCGCGGCCGGAGCTCGAAATCGCCGCGCGTTCCGCGCTCGAGGCGACGCTCGCGGTCGTCGCCGATTTTCAGGCGATCGACGGGGCGGTCCACGCGCCGAGCCAGGGCTGGGGCGACGCGCTCGCGCTCGCCGGATTCGAGCCCGTTCCCGGCGAAGACGCGTGCCGCTTCGACGCGAAGACGCTCGTGTCCGTGCGCTTCCGCGACGAATCCGCGCGCTTCCCGCTCGACGGGCTTTCCGACGAAGCGTTCCGCACGCTCATGCTCGCGATCGGCGTTCCCGAAGGCGAGATCGACGCGCTCCGCGACCGCCTCGCCGACTGGACCGACGCGGACGACGACGCGCGCGCGAACGGCGCGGAAATCGACGACTACGAGGCGGAAAACGCCGCCGTCGTTCCGCCGAACCGGGCCCTGCGCGACCTGCGCGAACTCCGCTTCGTGAAAGGGTTTTCCGAAATCTTCTTCGACGAAGCCGGCGCGCCGAACGCGCTTTTCCGCCGCCTCGAAAAAGCAGTCTCGCCCTACGCCTCCGCGGGGCTGCCCAACGTCAACACCGCCGACGCGGAAACGCTGAACGCGCTCGCCTACGAGACGGACTGCGACGTCGCCGCCCTGCTCGAATACCGCGAAGGCGCGGGCTTCGACGGGCGGAGCGGGCGCGTCTTCCGCCACGCGTCGGATCTTTCCCGCGTCGGCGCGGAATCGCTCGCGGGCAAAGTCTCGTTCGCCGTGCGCACGCTGCGCGTCACCGTCACGGCGTCGCGCGGCGGGGCCTCGCTCACGCTCGAAGCGCTCGTCGAGATTTCCGGCGCCGCCGCGCGCGGGAACGCGACCCCGTTCAAAATCGTCGAGCGCACGCTCGATTCCCCCGCGCCGGAAACGCCGTGAAACCTTTTCCCGCTTTTCGCGTTCAACATGAAATCCCCCGCCGTGAAAACCGCCTCTTCCCATCAGCCGCCTCCCGAAAAAAACGCCGCGCCGCCGCCGATTTTTCTGCTGCCTTCGTGGCTCTTCTTCGTCGAAAACGTGCCCGCGGATCCCGCGGCGACGCCGGAAGCGCTCCGCGAACAGGTCGCGCTGCGCCTTGAGGCGGCGGCCCCCGTTCCGCCGGAGCAGCTGCTTTCCGGATTCCGCTTCGCGCCGCGCGGGAACGCCCTGCTCTGCTACGCCGCCGCGCGCGAACGCGCCCGCGCCTTTCTCGCGGAAATGCCCGCGAAATCGCTGCACGCGCTGCCGCTCTTCGCGCTCCGCGGGAACGACGGCGCGACGCGCCCGCGCCGCGAATGGTTCGCGACCGGGACGGAGCTGACCGCCGTGCGGCTCGATCCCGACAACGCGTTCCCGACGCGCGTCCGCTCCGTCCCGTTCGAACGCGGCGGGCGCGACGACGCCGCCTTCCGCGCCGCGCTCTTCGCCGCGCGCGACGCGCTGCGCAAGGAAATCGGCGACGACGGCGCGGAGGAAAGCCCCGACGTGTTCATGGCCTCGGAACAAGTTTTCGAAGCGAAAAAGGGCGCGGGAGAAATCCGCCTGCTCCGCCTGCGCGAGGACGGGAGCGCCGTTCCCGCCGCGCGGACGCTCGCGTTCTCGACCGCCGACGAATCGCTTTGGCTCGCGGACGTGCGCGACGCGGAAACGCTCGCGCGGGAACGCCGGGAACGCCGCGCCGCCGCCCTGTGCCGCCGGGCGACGCGCGCGCTCGCCGTCGCCGCCGCCCTGCTCTGCGCCGCGCAGCTCGCCTTTCTGGGCTTCCGCGCGCACGTCGAGGCGAACGTCGAGGCGGAGGCGGCGCAGCGCCCGCAGGTGCGCGAAATCCGCGAACGCGCGACGCTGATCGAAAAGATTTCCAGAATCCAGGCGAACAAGCTGCAGGCGATGCGCGCCGTCGCCGCGCTCAACGCGCAGCGCCCCGAGGGCGTCGGCCTCGTCAGCTTTTCCGGCAACGGCACGACGGGAACGCTCGCCGCGAACGGCACGGCGGAAAGCATCGCGCTCGCCAACGAGTTCGAGAAGCGACTGCGCGCGTGCGGGCTTTTCCGCGACGTCGTCTTTTCCGCGAACATGGCGGCGAACGGCGCGAATTTTTCGCTGCAGTGCGCGCCCGTGAAGGCGGAGCTCGACAGGCTCGACTTCTACGCGGAATCGGAAAAGCCCGTTCCCGCCGCCGCGGAAACGGACGAGCCTCCGCCGACGGAAGCCGAAGAAGCGCCCGAAGACGAACCCGAAAACGGAGAAAACGCGTCATGAAAATTCCATTACACGCAAGAACGAAGATCCTGCTCGCCGCGGCGCGCGCGCGTCTCCGCGACCGTGCGGTCAGCGTCCGCGAGCGCGCTCTGCTTCTGCTGCTCGCGGCGGCGGCGCTCGTCGTCTGGGCGAGCGGGCTCGTCTCCGCGTTCCGCGCGGAAGTCGAGACGAACGCCGCGGCGCTGCGCGCTTCGGAGCAGAACGCGCTCGTCCTGGGCACGCGCGAAATCGTCCGCGCGCGCCTCGCGGAAAAGGCGCGCGAGCTGCGCGGGAACGCCGACGTCTCGGGCACGGATCTGCTTTCCGTCGTCGGCGAGCTCGGCGCCGATCTCGAACTGAAGCCGGAGAGCTCGCGCCCCGTCTCGAAGGACCAGGCGCCTTTCGACGTCGTCACCGTGCGCATCACGCTGCGCAACGCGCCGCTGGAAAAGCTCATCGAATTCGACGAGCGCATCTCCAACGAATTTCCCTCCGTCGCCGTGACCGAGGCGCGCTTTCAGCCTTCGGGCTCCGACGGGCTCACGCTCACCGCGAGCTATGAAATCACTTCGTTCCAGCTGCAGCCTTCCGCGCAGAAAAACCTTCGCTGAAAAAATTTCGTCATGAAAATCTCCTCGCATTTTCTCTTCGCCGCGGCGCTCTTCGCCGCCCTTTCCGCGGGCGTTCCCGCGTCCGCGCAGCAGACGCAGGCCGTGCCCGTGCGCCGCACGATTCAGGCGGGCACGACGACGCGCGCGGGCGCGACGCCCGTTCCCGCCGGACGCGCGGCCGAACAGACGCCCGCGAACAACGAGCCGATCGCGGTGAAGTTCGTCGAAGCCGCGCCCGCGGGAACGCCCGACGGCGAAAAACCGCGGCTCATCGAGCGCCTCCTCATCGTCGATTCTCCCGCGCCGCAGGTCTTCGACCTGCTCGAACGGCTCACGGGCAAGAGCGTCATCCGCAGCCAGACGCTTCCCGTGCTGCGCATCAATTTCGACTCGCGCGGGCCCATCGCGACGGACAAGGCGATCGTCGCGCTCGAATCCCTGCTCGCGCTCAACGGCGTCTCCGTCATTCCCGAAGGCGACGATTTTCTGAAGGCGGTCGTCTCCGGCTACGCGACTTCGGAAGCGCCGCCGCTCTACGTCGATTCCGTCGCGGACCTTCCCGCGAGCGAGCGTTCCGTCGCGCGGCTGTTCCGTTTCAGAAACATCAACGTCGCGAACGTCGAGCCGCTCATGCGCGGGATGGTGACGCACCACCGCGGCGGCTCGCTGCTTTCGATGCCGGCGGCGAACTCCATCCTCGTCACGGATTCGCTCACCAACGTCCAGCGGCTCGAACGTCTCGTCGGCAGCCTCGACGTTCCCGGCCAGGTGCTTTTCTACAATCTCAAAAACGTCAAGGCGTCCGAGATCGTCAAGCAGCTGCAGGCGCTCCAACAGGGCGGCATGAAGAATCTGCTGCAGGGCGAAGTCGGCTTTTCCGCGAACGACACGACGAACCAGCTCCTCATCGTCACCAGCACGGCGAACAAGGATTTCATCGACTCGCTCGTCGAGCGGCTCGACGTCGAGACCGTCCCGCTCACGCGCAGCGCGATCTTTCCGCTGAAGCACGCGGACGCGGACGACGTCGCCGACGCGCTCAAGGGCGTCATCGAAGGCTCGCGCCCGAACGTCTCCGGGCAGAACAAGACCGCCTCGGTGACGATCATCGGAAACGGCTCCTCCTCGACGGGAACGTCGTCCTCGTCTTCTTCGTCGCGCGCTTCCTCGTCGGCGTCCTCCGGCGGAAGCTCGTCCGCGCGTCGCTATTCGACGGAAGGCGCGGACGCGGCCGCCGCTCCCGCGGGCTCGACGTACGACGTCGTCTCCGCGCCTCGCGGAAGCGGCGACGGCGTTCCCGCGACGACGGCGGAAAACGCCTCCGACACGCAGCGCTTTTCGGATTACCTGACGATCATCGGCGACACGCGCGCGAACTCCGTCATCGTCATCGGCACGAACAGCGACATCCGCCAGATCGCGGACGTCGTCGAAAAGATCGACATTCCGCTCCCGCAGGTGCGCATCGAGGCGATCATCGTCGAGGTGCTGCTTTCGGACAGCGACGTCAGCGGGCTGAACACGCTCGGCTTCGGCTACAAGCTCTCGCCGACGGGAACGACGAACACGCTCGCGGGCAACTACCGGCTCGCGGCGGGCGCGCCCAACGGCGCGTTCTCGATGGAGGGCTCGCTGCGCGACCTCGCCTTCGAGATGGTCTTCAATCAGGCGAAGACGGACTCGCGCGTGAAGGTGCTTTCCTCGCCGACGATCATGACGATGCACAACAAGAGCGCGCAGATCGTCATCAGCGAGCAGCGTCCCGTCATCACGGGTTCGACGACGGACTCGACGAGCATGAACACGTCGTCGCAGGTCACCTACAAGGACATCGGGCTCGAGCTCGAAGTCACGCCGCGCATCGGCTCGAACGGCACGGTGCAGATCGACGTCTCGCAGAAGATCGACAACATCATCGGCACGACGAGCATCGACGGGAACGAACAGCCGCTCATCTCCTCGCGCCGCGCGACGTCCTACATCAGCATCAAGGACCGCGAGACGATCGCGCTCGCCGGCCTGCAGTCGTTCGACGAGACGACCAACAAGGGCAAGGTCTACATTCTCGGCGACATTCCGCTGATCGGTGCGCTGTTCCGCCCGAAGACGTATTCCTCGACGCGGCGCGAGCTCATCGTCTTCCTGCGACCCTTCGTCATCACCGACGCCGGAGAGGAAAAGAATCTCGGCGTGCGCGACGAGGCGCTCACCCGCGACGACGCGCGCGCCTTCATCGAGACGGGACGCTTCCCGCAGCTCGAGAATCCGGACTTCACCGCGGAAAAACGGGCGAAGGCGGAAGCCGAAGCCGCCGCGGGAACGCCCGAAGACTCCGAAACTCCGAAGGAACCGGAGGACGCGCGATGAAGAACGCCGCGCGTGAAATTCTTTTCGTCGGCGCGGCGTTCGCGCTCGCCGCGTCGGCGCGAGCCGAGGAGACCGCGGCGGGAACGCCCGCCGAAGACGCCGCCCTTCCCGCGCATTCCTTCGCCGCGCTCGTGAGGAATTCGCCCTTCAAGGCGACCGCGAAAAACAAGGTCGGCGGGAACGCGCCCGCCGCGTCGCGCCGGCTGCGCTTCGTCGGCATGCTGACCGTCGCCGGGCGGACCGCGTTCGGGCTCTACGACGACGCCGCGCAGCGCGGCTTCTGGCTCGGCGTGCGGGAAACGAACGACGCCGGGATTTTCGTCGAGGGTTTCGACGCCGAACGCAGGACGCTCGCCGTGCGCGTCGGCGCGGAACGGCTCACGATTCCGCTCGCGACGCCGGAAGAAAAGCCGCTCGCGATTCAGGGCGCGACCTACGTTCCCGCGCCGCGGCCGACGACGCAGACGAACGCGACGCAACGCGCGCAGCCCGTCGCGCCGGCGACGAAAATCGCGCCCGCTCAGCCCGCGAACCGGAATCAGACGCAGACGCAGCGCGGCAATCGCGGCGACCGCCCGCGCTGAGCGCGGGAACGCGCGGAAATCACAGCCGCACGGGAACGCCCGCCGCGCGCATCGCTTCCTTCGCCTCGCGGATC
>JBJEVP010000317.1:0-18671 GCA_051884475.1 Candidatus Spyradosoma sp. | reverse complement strand
GGGGAACGGAAAGGGCACGAAGAAAAACCGCGAAGTCAAAGGAAGTTAAAGAAAGGTTGTTAAGGGAGAGGCGGCATTCCTGCCTTCGTTCCCGCGGCGTGCGATTTCCAAAGAGCGTATTTTCGCCGCGCGGCGTGCGCACGTCCCACAACGAAGACGTGGACGTCTTCGCCCCCAGGCACGCGCTCGGGCTTTCTGCGGAAATCCGCGAGTTCTGCGGGAGATTTTTTCGCGCCCGTGCGTTCCCGCAATCGCGCACTTACAGCGCGCTTTGTTTTTGCTCGGCGTTCGTAGGGCTGCGCGAACGAGTCCGCTAGCCCTACGCTAAATAATTTCGCCCCTTCGGGGCTTTGGGGAAATTTGTGGGTAAGAATATCGAGGGCAAGCGGGACGCTTACCCTCCTTTTCGTTCCCGCGAAACCGGACAAAAGCCTTTTTTCTCTTCTGCGCCTTCCCGGTTCAAAAAAATTGTGCGGGAAAAGATTTCAAAGCAAGCGGCAGGTAAGCGAAGCGTGGAGCCATGCTGCTTGCCCCAAAAGAAAGTTTTTTTGACTTCGCGGTTTTCTCCGCGTGCCCGAGCTCAGGCGCCGGCGACGAAGAGCACTTTGCCGTTGCGGCCGCCTTCGAGGGCGCGGGCGATCGCGGCGGCGTATTCGGAAAGCGGATACGTCGCGTCCACCGCCATCGTGAGCTTGCCCGCGCGCATCATTTCGAAGATCTTCGCGGAGGTTTCCGCGCGCGCCTCGGGCGAGGCGGAGCGGTTCCAGCGGTCCATCCAGAAACCGCGCAGACGCAGGTCGTTGAAGATGAATTCGCGCGTGGGGAAGCGGATGAGGTCGCCCGTCATGCCGCCGAAAGTGACGATCGTTCCCGCGAAGCCGACCATGCGCGTGAGGCGCGCCGCGCTTTCGCCGCCGATCGAGTTCAGCGCGAGCTTCGGCAGGTTCGCCTTGCCGCCGACGATTTCGACGATTTTTTTGATCGAATCCTTTTCCTCGGGCAGCACGGCGTCCGCGCCGAGGTTTTTCAGAATCGGCTCCCATTTCTCGACGTTGCGCACGAGCGAGACCGTGCGCAGCCCGAGCGCGCGCGCGATCTGCACGAGGCACTGCCCGAGCGCCGAGCTGCCCGCGTTCTGCAGCACCCAGTCGCCGGGGCGAAGCTCGACGAAATCGTGCAGAATGCGCCACACCGTCTGCGGGTTGATGAACGCCATCGCCGCGAGCTCCGCGGGAACGTCCGCGGGAACGCGCTCCGCCTCCGCCGCGGGAACGGTGATCGCGCCGCGCCACGCGCCGGCGTCCTCGGGCATGCGCACGCGGTCGCCGACGGCGAAGCCCTTCACGTCCGCGCCGACGGCGGCGACGCGCCCGACGCCCTCGCGCCCGGCGACGGCGGGCAGCTCGCGCAGGCGGCCGTAGGTGCCGCCGATCATGCCCATGTCGGACGGGTGGACGACGGCGGCTTCGAGCGCGATCGTGATCTCGTCGGCCTTCGGCGCGGGAACGTCGATCTCGCGCAGCTTCAGCACTTCGAGGGGTTTTCCGGTTTCTTCGTAAACGAGGGCTTGCGTTTTCATCATGCCCCAATGAAACCGCGTTCCCGCGCTTCCCGCAAAGTTTTTTTGACGGCGTCCGCAATCGAAAAAAAAGCGGAGCGACCGGAACGCAAAGCTCCGGCCGCCCCGTTTTTCGCCTTCGGCGAAAGACGCCGTCCGCGGCGCGCTCAGTGATGCGCGGACGCCGCGGCGTCGCGCGCGGCCTTTTTCTTGTCCCACTTGCGGACGGGATCGGGAATGACGCCGCCGAGCTCGTAGAGCTTTTTCTTGTCGTGAATCATTTCCGCGCGGGAAAGCCCGTTGAGCGAATATTCGCCCTGCAGCACGATCGCCGCTTCCGGGCAGACTTCCTGACACATGCCGCAGTAGATGCAGCGCAGCATGTTGATCTCGAACTTCGCGGGCGCCTTCTCGATGTGGTCGTTTCCGGTCGCGGGATCGATCGCGCCGGGCGTGATGCGGATCGCCTTCGGCGGGCAGACGAACTCGCAGAGCTGGCAGGACACGCACTTCTCGCGACCGTTCTGGTCCTTGACGAGCGTGGGCGCGCCGCGATAGCCCTTCGGAATCACGGGACGCTCGAACGGATATTTCAGCGTCACCGGCTTGCGGAGCATGATGCCGAGCGTGATCTTCATTCCCGCGAGCACCTGCGGAATGTAAAGTTTTTCCCACCAGCGCAGAGGTTTGCGCTCAATGACCTTGATGTTTTGCGTAGCCATCCGAAAAATCGAAATTGAGGGTTGAAAAAATCAGCTTATTTCAGAAGCGTTTCGTAAATCCCGAAGAACACGAAATACGCGACGGCGTTCGCGATAGCGAACGGAAGCAGGAGCTTCCAGCCGATGCGCATCACCTGGTCGAAGCGGAAACGCGGCACCGTCCAGCGAATCCAGATGATCACGAACAGCATGAATATGACCTTGACGACGAGGCAGACGAGGCCGAGGACCGCGGCGGGAACGCCGTCGAGCCCGAACGTCGGCAGGAACGGCAGCGCGTGCCAGCCGCCGAGGAAGAACATCACGAACAGAATCGAGCCCAGAATCATGTGCAGGTATTCGCCCGTGAAGAAAAGGCCGAACTTGAAGGTGCCGTATTCCGTATGGAAGCCGCCGACGGTGTCCGTTTCCGATTCCGGCATGTCGAAGGGCTGGCGGTTCATTTCCGCGAGCAGCGCGACGAAGTAGATCACGGCGGAGAGCGGCGCGAGAATCACGTTCCACCAGTCGCCCTGCCCCTTCACGATTTCGAAGAGGGAAAGCGGGCTTTCCGACGTTCCCGCCGTGATCAGCACGACGGGAAGAATCGCGAGCACGAGGGAAAGTTCATACGAAATGAGCTGCGCGCTCCCGCGGATGGAGCCGAGAAACGGATATTTCGAATTGGACGCCCAGCCGCCGAGCACGACGCCGTAGACGCCGAGCGAACTCACCGCGAACATGAACACGAAGCCCGGATTCATGTCGCAGAGCATCAGCGCGGTCTCCTCGCCCGTCGCGGGATCGAGGTAGCTCGTGAACGGAATCATCACCATCGTGATGAGCGCGGGAGCGAGCGCGAGACACGGCGCGACGCAGTAGTAGAACTTGTTCACGTGCTCGGGCAGCGGCTCCTGGCGCATGAAGAGCTTGCCGCCGTCCGCGACCGGCTGAATGAAGCCGCAGTAGGTCAGCACCCGGCCGACGACCGGAATCGAGGCGATGAGCGGCATCGTCGTGATGCTCGGCCCGACGCGCCCCTGAGCCCACGCCGCCGTCTTGCGTTCGAGCAGCACCGTGTAGAGACAGCAGCCCATGATCAGAAGCACGACGACGACGGCGAGAACAGCCTTCAGAATCAGCCCGGTCGTTCCCGCGTCGGGAAGACAGGCCTCGTCTGCGCCCCAGCCTTTGAGAATTTCAAGAAGCCCTTGTGCGAATGCGTCCATTGTCTTTCAAAAAAATCAGAAGTGAATAAAAACGTTTCCCGGGAAAATCATTTCTTCGGTTTCCAGACGAGAGATCCCGTTTCCGGGAAATCGATCTTCGCCCACGGCGACGCGTCGAGCAGCGTTCCCGAATCGGGAATCTGCTCGAAACGGATTCCCGCGAGCGCCGGGCACTCCGCGCGGAGCCCTTCCCAGACCGCGGGAACGGAAGCGTCCGTCACGACGCTCGACGACGCGCGGGCCGCGAGCGCGGCGAGCAGCGTCAAGTCGTTTTCCGTGCCCTGCGCGCCGGGAACGGCGGGCTCGAACTTCTGCAAACGGAACTCCTGATTGACGAACGTTCCCGCCTTTTCGAAAACCGTGCGTCCGGGCAGAACGACCGACGCCCTTTCCGTCGTCGCGTTCGCCCGCGTGCCGAGGAACACGATTTCGACCTTCTTCAGCTGTTCGTCCGAAAGCCCGAGTTCCTTCAGGTCTTCGCCGCAGACGAACACGGTCCGGACCTCGCCCGCGTCGATCTTCGCCGCCAGCGCGGAAACCTCCGCCGAAGCGAAGTCCGCGACGAGCCCGGAGACGAGCGCTCCGCGGCGGTTCGGCGAACGGTCCTCGGAAATCAGCAGCCCGTCGTTTTCGCCGAGCGTCTTCGCCAGATAGACGTTCCCGCCCGTCGCCGCGACGAGCTTCTTCAAAAGATACTGTTCTTCGACGGACATTTTCCCCGAAGCCACGAACGCGGGAACGCCCTTGCCGAGAAGGGCGAGCGCGGCGTCCACCGCCTCGTCGAACGTCACTTCGCTTTCGCCGCGGCGGAAGCCGCGGAGCCGTTTTTCGTCGTCGACGCTCTTGTAGAGCATGCGGCCGGAATCGCTCATCCAGACGATGTTCACCGCGTCGTTCTCGCGCGGCGTGATGCGGTAGATCCTGCCCTCGCGCGACCACACCGTCGTGTTCACGCCGACGCTGGACTCCGTGCAGACGCTCTTCGTCTTCTTCAGGAACCACACGCGCATCTTGAAGCGGAAATCCTTGCTCGTCATCGCGCCGACGGGGCAGACGTCCACTACGTTCAGCGAATAGTTGCCGTCGAGCTGCGTTCCCGGGAAGCAGTCGATTTCGCAGTGCGAACCGCGCTGCGTGACGCCGAGAATCGAGCGTTTGAGAATCGTGTTGCAGAAGCGCACGCAGCGCGTGCAACGGATGCAGCGCTCGCCGTCGTACATGACCTGCGGCCCGATGCTCTTGTGCTTGGGCTTCACGTTCTTCGCGTCGCGGTAGCGCGACGCGCCCTTGCCGTACTGGGCGGAAAATTCCTGAAGCGTGCACTCGCCCGCCTGGTCGCAGATCGGGCAGTCCAGCGGGTGATTCGCGAGAAGAAATTCCGTGACGCCCTCGCGGCTCGACGCCGTCATCTTCGAATTGAGCTTCACGTGCAGGCCTTCGGAGACCGTCGTTCCGCAGGCGATGGCGGGCTTGGGCATCCAGCCGATTTTCTGCTTTCCGGTCGCTTCGTCCATCACGGGCGCGCCCGTCGCGCGGTCGCGCATCGGCATGCCGATCTCCACCAGACACATGCGGCAGCTGCCCACCATGGGCAGTTTCGGGTGATAGCAGAAGTGCGGAATCTCAATCCCGAGCGAATGCGCGGCGTCGATGAGGTTCTGCTTGGCGGCGACGCGGTAGTCTTTGCCGTCGATGTTGATGGTGACGAGGTTCGATGTGTCTTCGGCCATTGGAAACTGAAAAAATGCTTGTCTGAAAGACTATTCTTTTCCCGCCTTCCCGCAAGCAAATAGAAGTCCGCCGCGCGGCGAAAGCGCGTCCGCGGGAACGAAGCCGGAAAATGTCTCCGCCCCCGAAAGCCGCCCGTCAGTCCCGCGATTTTTTCTTTTTGAGGTCGAGAACGACGATTTCTCCGCCGGAGGCGGAAACGCATCTGCGCAGAAAATCCTGAGGCTGGGCGCGCACGGAGAAAAGATAGAGCCTGGGCGCTCCCGCGCGGGAGCACGCGGCGAGCCAATCCGCTTCCCATCGGCGTTCCCGGGCGTCGCGCGCGTCCGGCGCCGGCGAATAGGAGGAGTCGGCGAAGACGGTCTTTCCTCCGCGCCGCTGGCGGATGCCGTCGCGAAAATCCGAAAAGACGACGAGCGCGTCGTAGCGTTCCCGCAGAAAGACGTCGAGCCACGCGCCCGCCGTTCCCGCGGCGAAGTGGTCGGCGTAGCGGCGGTGCAGCGTCTTCGCGGCTCCGGAGAGCCTGGAGACGTCGGTCTCGTCGTCGGCGCGTTTTCTGCGGATTCCGGCGAGCGTCTTCGCCTTCATGTTCTTTCCGCCGAGGATTTCGCCGTCGTGCACTTCTATTCCCGTTCCGGAAAAGGCGAAGACGTCGGCGTCGGGGAACTTCTCGTAGATTTCCTCCTTCACCGCGGGCAGGAAACTGCGCATCGAACCGGAGCAGTCGAGGAAGACGGCGATCCGCTGTGCGCGGATTTTCGCGCCGAGGAGCGTCCTGAACTTTCCGAGATGATTTTTCCCGCCGCCGATTCCGACGCCCGTTCCCGCGCCGAGCCCTCCGCCGAATCCGGCGAGCCCCGAAGCGTCCGCGCCGGAAGCCGCGCCGCCGGCGTTCCCGCCGCTTTTCCCCGCCGGAAGCGAAAGATTTCTCGGCGCGTCGAGCTTAGGCATTTCCGGGAGCGCGAGCCTGGACTCCCGGCTCCGGGAGACGATTTTCGGCGACTCCGCGGGCGGCGGCCGGCGAAACGTCCTGCGGGAAAAATTCTCGCGCGCCGTTCCCGCGGACGCCCCGCCCGCCCCGGAAACGAACATCGCCTCTGCCTCGACGGGAGCCGCCCATTCCGCGACGATCCAGAAGAGCGCGAACGTCAGCAGCGCGAAATGAAAAAGCGAGGAGACGACGAAGCCCGTTCCGCCGAACCTTCTCCAGAAACGCGACAGCGCGCCGGGCGGCTTCGCGGGAACGAAAGGCGCGGGAAGCGGAGACGGCTCCGGCCCGACGTCGGGCGGCTCGGGGGCGGTTCCGCCGGCTTTCGGCGCGGACGCCGCGGGAACGGGAACGAAGACGGGAACGGGGACGGGAACGACCGCCACGGGAACGACGACGATCTGCGGCTGCGGCGGAGCGGCGGGAGGCGCCGGCGGAGAGCTGGGGCAGGAGGATTCAGGCATCGGAGTTCAGTGTTTCGGCGGCGGGAGAATTTTCAGCGGAAGGACGCGAGGTTCAGGCGGCGGCAGGCGAACGCCGGGCGGAAGTCATTTTCTCAGATTTTTGCGGAAGCGCAGGAACTGAATGAGCTTCAGCACGACGAGCACGACGAACATCAGCAGAAAGATTTCCATGTCCGAGCCGGAGCGGTCGGCGGGAGCGCCGCGTCCGAACGCGAGCACGGCGCGCGGCTGCAGGCAGTCCTTTCCGGCGACGACGAAGGTTTCCCAGCCGTCCCCGGAACCGGAGGCGGACGCGGCGTCCGCGTTCCCGCGGAAATACGCGGAAAGGCAGTCGGCGTCCGAATCGGGCGCCGTGCGCACCCGAGCCGAATCGCGCCCGAACACGTCGAGAATCTCCGCGTCGGCGGAATCGGCGGAACGCAGACTCCAGGAAATCTCGTCCGCGGAGACGATTTCCGCGGGAACGATTTCGCTCACGCGGCGTTCCCCGCGAAGGGCGTTTTTCAGCGGAGCCTCGTACACGACGGACACGACGACGGAACCGGCGTCGCGGGCGCGTATCGGAAGCCAGACGGAGCGCGCGTCGATTTCCGGCGCGGGAACGACCGCCGCGGCCTCGCCGTCCACGGCGACCGCCTTGAGCGCGCCGCCCTCCGGCAGAATGACGCGGAGCACATCGCTGCGCAGCGTCTTCAGAGAAATGCGTTCCTCCGTGACCGCCTTTTCCCGGGTAAAGACGGTGTGGCGGGAAATCGATTCGCCGACGAACGAATCGCGGTGCGCGTCCGCGAGACAGTCGCGCCAGGAGGCGAGCGTCTCCTCGGAAAGCGAGATCTCGGCGGGATATTTTTCGGCGTATTTTTCGACGAACCAGTCGCGCCCGGAGAGCGCGCCGCGCAGCTCGTCCGGAACGTCGGCCGCGGAGACCTTTTCCGGAGAATGCGACTTCAGCGCGGTGAAGACGTCGCCGCGTTCGACGGCGAGCCACGCGGACTGACGGTCGGCGTCGGCGGCGGAGACGGGTTCCGCCTTCACGGATTCGGCGACGGGGAGCGTCGTGAAAAATTCGACCGCGACGGCGACGCTCCCGCGGATGGGCTTGGAGAACTTCACCTCCCACAGGCCGGGAGTTTCCCCGGCGGGAGAATACGAAACGACGTCCTCGCCGGAAAAGCGCACGGAAAGAGCGGTCTCGGGCAGGCGCACGAGCACGGAGCGGCGCGCCACGTTTTCCACGTCGAAAATCATCTGCACGGAGGAACGCGCGTAGCGCCCGCGCGGAGAAATCCGTTGCAGCCAGGAGACGTTCGTGAACGGCTTGGAATCGAGCACGGTGAACGTCGGCGGCGCTCCGCGGGAAAAATAGCTGAAGTAGAACGCGGCGTTGCGTCCTTCCGCCGCGGCGTCGCGGAACGTCGCCGAGCCGGAGGAGTTCGGCCGCAGGCGCAGACCCTCCTCGACGGAGACGGAGATGTTCCCGCGCTGAATCTTCGCGCCGTCGAACGAGACTTCCGGAAGCGTCCACTCCTTCGCGTTCTGCGGGAACGTTCCCGCGAGTCCGACGCGGAAGACCTGCGGGTCGGAAAGCGCGTTCTTCAGGCGCATCGTGACGAGCGTCGAACCGTCCTCGAGCGGCATCTTGGCCCAGTAGGCGAGCGCGGCGCCGGTGATTTTCTCCACGTTCACGCCGGGCGGGATCCGGAAGGGAAGGCTGAAGATCTCCGCCCGGGAAACGCGCGCCGTCATCTCGATCTCCGCGCGCACGGAATCGCAGTTGACGAAGAATTTCTCGTCCGTGTCCACGCGCAGATTGGGCTGCACGGCGGAAATCTCCGCCTCGAACTCGCCCGCGGCGCCCACCGTGCGGAAGGCGCGGCGCAGGCGCGCGGCGGGATCCGTCTTCATTCCCGCGGCGGCGAGAGAGGCGAGAAATTCGTCCTCGTCGATGGAGACGAGCTCGCCCGCGTGCACGGCGTCCACCTGAATCGCGTCGTCGGTGGCGATTCCGATGGTGCGCACCTGTTCGTCGCAGTCGAGCGCCTCGAGGGCGGCGAATCTGCGTTTCGCGGGCAGGAAGCTCAGCTGCGACTGCGTGACGATGGACAGGGAAAATTCCGACGTCCGCGGCGCGGTGAAAAGCACGGTCAGCACGCCCGTCTCGCGGTTGAAGTTCCAGCGGTGAATCGCCGCGCCCTCGATTCTCGAGACCGAGAACTGCTCCGGAACGCGGACGCGCACGCGGGAGACGGAGCCCTGCGCGGGAACGAACTTCACCGTGTGCCGCCCCTCAATGAGCCCCGCCGCGGGAACGTAGAGATTTTCCCCCGTCGCGAACATGCGGAGCCCCTCGCGGGAACGGTCGCGTTCCCGCGGGTTCCACAGCACGGAGCGTTTCGCCTTCGGCTTGAAGACGATTTCCGCGATCTGAGATTTTTCGCCGTAGGCGGTCAGCCGCGTCGTGACCGCGCCTTCGGCGGAAATCTGCACTTCCGAGCGCGGCAGATTCACGGTCGCGACGTCCGCCGCGGCGGGTCCCGAAAGAATCGGGAAACCGCGCGCGTTCCCGGACAGAGCCAGCTCATACGAGAACGTCGCGGAAAACGTTCCCGCGCGCTCGAGCACGACCTGATAGACGTGCCCGGAATTTTCCGCGCGGCGGCGTTCCAGGCGAAGCATGGAGTTCTCCCCCTTTTCGAAGGACGTCAGCACGGCGGGCGAGGCGAGAAGGTCGAAGCGGTCTCCCGCGTAGCCGGTGACGCGGATGTCGCCGCGGGCGACGATGCGGTCCTCGCGCACGTCTATCGCCTGCGTGATGCGGTCGGCGACGTCGTGCGGCGCGGCCTCCTCCGCCGCGAGCGTGTGCACGACGGCGACGGCGGCGGCTTCGACCGGCGTTTCCGCGCGGGCCTGCGGAGCGAACTGCGCGGGAACGAGCAGCGCCGCCGCGACGAGCGCGGCGCCCGTGCCGCCGAGCGGAATGCCCGGACGCGTGTCCATGATCTTCGCCACGATGCGCACGAGACTGAACGAAATGAACGCGGAAACCTCCGTCGCGACCGCCGCCGCGACGAACGCGGGAACGCGGTACGGGAAATCCTCGAGCGCGAAAACGCCCGCCGCCGCGTAGATCGCGACCCGCCCGAGCACGCGCACGCGCATCCGGCGACGGCGGAACACCGTGCCGTAGAGCAGCAGGAAGACTCCGGCGCAGAACACGGCGACCACGCACCACGCGAGCAGCGTGAGCGTCGGCTCGGCCGCGCCCAGGAAGTAAAAACGGCGCAGCGCGACGTCGAGCTGCACGCCCGGGTCCGTCATTCCCGCGCAGAGCACCGCCTCGCCGTATTCCGGACGCACGGTCTCCACGAGCCACCACACGCACGAAAGCGAAAGCACTGTCCCGGCGACGAGCGCCGCGGAAAGGCAGAAACGATAGCGGCGACGGCGCTTCGCGAAATTCGCGCCGATCAGCGCGCAGACCAGGCACAGGAACGACGCGCCGACCACCCGACGCCCGTCCATGAAGCGCGCGAAAAAGCGCCGGAACAGCGAGGCGTCGATCGCGTCGTTGAGCCGTCGCCCGGCGACCTCCGTGCGCATCGTGTCCGAACGCGCGTCGCCGAAGCCCGTGAACGTCGTGCGGACGACGGGCGCGAACACGCGCGGGAGCAGGATTTTTTCTCCGCCGGCAGAAGAAATTTCGGCGTCCTCCGTGCGCTCCATGCGCAGACTGATTTCCGAAGAATCTTTCGGGAGCGGAAGAACCACGATCCCGTCCGCCTGCGGCCGCGCGCCCTCATAGACGAGCCGCGTTCCCGCGGGAACGCCGACGCGCAGCTCCGTCGCTCCGAACGAGCGATAGCGGTAAACGATGTCGCAGCTCTGCCCCGCGTTCGAAGCGACGCACGCCTCCGTGACGACGATTCCCGCCGTCTTTTCCTCGCCGGGCAGACGCGTCTCGACGTCGAGCGTGAACGGGCGTTCCGCGAACTGATAGGCGCGGAAAAGAATCGCGCCGCCGCGCTGGGCGTAGTCGCCGCCGACTTCGGAAGGCGGAAGCGCGGCGAGCGAACGCACGGACTCCTCGCTCGCGAGCGTCAGCACGCCGTCCGCCGTGAGAAGAATCGTTCCCGTGTCGCCGACGACGTCGAGCAGCTTCACGCCCTCGAAGGCCTGCTTCACGCCGTCTTCCCGCGGAAGCTCGAAACTCGCGGCAACGGAAAAGCGGTCGCCCGCGGACGCGTTGAGCGCGACGACCGCGACGCCGTTCTCGCCCGCCCGCCAGTCGCGCACGCTCTCGCCGGAAACGGAAAGCACCTTCGCCTCCGGCGGGAACGCCAGCTTCACGAAAGGCACGGGAACGCCGCCCGTCGAATACGTGACCGAGAAATTGCCGAAAATCTTGCCGCGGTCGATTTTGTACACGCAGGAGGATTCGCCCGCGAGCGCCGTGGCGCGGACCTCCGGACGAACGGACAGCGACCAGTCTCCCTCGCGGATGAGGAACGCCAGCTGCGGGTCGGGCTTGGCGCGCGCGCCGTATTCCTCCGGAGAAATCTCGGAAAGGTTCTCCGGATTTTCCGGCAGCAGACGAATGTTCTTCTTCACGGAAGCGAGCCCGAGCTTGCCGCTCACGAAATGCGCCTGAGGAAACAGGCACGAACGCAGCCGCGCGCCTTCGCCGACTTTCGCGCCCGCGAGCTGAAAATTCATCGCGACGGAATTTTTCCCCGTGACCGGAGCGGAGAACACGAGACGCAGAAGCCGATAGCCCTCGCGCTCGGAATCGTCGGAAATCTCGTGGCTCGCGACGATGTCCGAGTCCAGCGCCGTCATCTCCAGCTCCGCGGGAACGAGAATGCGCATTTCGTAGAGCGGGGCGTCCGCGACTTCGAACTCGAACACCTGCCGCGACGTCGCCTTCTCTCCGTCGAAATTCCAGCGCACGCGCGGGAACACGACGAGGTCGGAGCGAATGAAGTCCGCGCGCACGCGCAGTTTCTCCGACTCGCTCGAAATGCGGTAGACCGAGACTTCATCGGCGGGAACGTCTTTGTCGAAAAAATCTCCCGAGCTCGGGAAAGCAGACGCGACGACCTGCGTCATGCCCGTCTGCGGCAACGCCTCGCAGCGGATGCCGATGCCGTTGCGCAGGCGGAGAAATTCGTTGTCGCGCACGCAGACGGCCGAAAGCGGCGCGCCCGACATGTCCGTGCGGACGGGAACGAAGCGCAGCGGGCTGAGCGTCTCCGGAAATTCGCCCGTGCGCGTCTGCGAGACGATGCGCAGCGAGTATTTTTCGCTTTTGGGCTGGCTGAGCCGGACGAAGAGTCCGCCGCTCCCGTCGGACGTCTTGACCTGCCGCCACGAGAAAAGATCCTGCCCCTCGACGGAAAGGATTTCGCCCGTTCCCGCCGTCTTGAGGAAAATCGAAGAAAGCTCGCCCTGGGAAATCGTGAAGTTCAGTTCGCTTTTCTGCTTGAGCACGCCCGTCGTGATCTGCATTTCCGAAACGGCGTCGAGAGAATACACGCCCGCGGAAAACTCCGGCGGTGTGGGAATGCTCGGACGCCAGCGCAGCACGAGCGCGCCGCTCGAAGGCAGGAAGCCGGAGAAGCGCCCCGTCTCGTCGAGCTGGGGAATCGAGACGTTGTCCGCCGCGAATACCGTGTCCGCGGGCATTCCCTTCAGGGAATACGGCGCGACCTGCGCCACGGGAACGCTGAAGTTCATGCGCCGCCAGCCGTCGGCGTCGGAAATTCCCGCGTCGAAACGCAGATCGACGTCGAACTCCCCGCGCGCCGGAAAGCGCAGCGAATACTCGGAAAGCCCCGTCTCCGCGTCCGTTTTCGCGAGAACGACGAAATCGTTTTTCTCCGGGAAGTCGAGCAGCGCGGCGTGTCCCGTCAGCACGGGAACTTCGGCGCCGATTTCGCGCACGCGCGCCTTCGCGCGCAGGCGGAAGCGCGCGCCGCCGCTCTCCACGTCGCCGACCAGAGAAAAGTTTTCGAGCGACACCGGCGCGAGCAGCTCGTTCGCGCGCGCGATGTCGAGCCGCAGCGAGGGCGCCCCCTGAATCGCGTAGTTGATTTCCGAGCGGGAACGCTCGCCGAGCGGAATCAGCCCGCGCTCCTGCTTGGCGTAGAGACGCAGGTCCGCCGTCGCCAGGAACTGCACGACGCCGAAGAACGCGGTCGAGTCCACACCGGAAAAAAGCAGCGGGGAAATCGTCGTCGGCAGCTTCAGCGGCTGCCGCCCGGAAATCGTCAACGTGAAGGATTTTTCTCCGCCGAGCTCCTTCGGGCGGATTTCGAGAAACGTCCGCGTGCCCTCGCGGCGGATGCTCCAGTCCTTCACCTTTTCCCCGGAGACGTTGAAGATTTCTCCCTGCCCGTTCCCGATGCCGAACACCTCCAGCGAAACCTTGTCCAGCTCGCCCTGGAGCACGTCCACCGTCGCGCGCGCGTTCACAACCGCCTCGCGTTCCTGAATGAAGAACGATTCGTTCAGCGAAATCTTATAAAAAAGCCTTTCGGGGACGGCCGCGGGAACGCTCGCCGCCGCAACCGGATTTTCCTCCGAAAAAAGCGCCGCCGCGGGCAGCGCGAGGAAAAGGAACAACGAGAAAACGCAACCGAGAAAATTCTTCCGCATGCGCCGAATTAAACACATTTTCCCGCCGCATTGAAATCACGAAATCCCGCGAAGAGACATTTCTTCGCGGGATTTCCCGAAAAACTTACCCGGGAGCTCCGAGCCCTCAGAACGAGACCTGAAGCATCGTGCGGAAGGCGCCGGAATCGTCGGCGTGCCTGCCGCCGCCGAAGTAATGACCGTATTCGTAGCCGGCGGCGAGCTTCACGTATTTGTTGAAATAATAGTTCGCTCCGATGTAATAGGTCGTCGCGTTGTCGTGCATGCCGCTTTGCGGAACGCGGTTCTGAATGCTCGCGTTCACTTTTCCCGAATCCGTGTTCAGGTAGGTGAAGCGCACGGCGGGTTCGAGACCGCACTCGAACTTGTAGGCTCCGGTGAGATTCACTCCGTAGAACGAATGAATGTCCGCCGAATCCGCGCCGTCGATGTAATACGCGTCGGCGAGAAGCGTGAGACCGCCGCTCGTGAACTGCACGTACGGCTCGATGCCGTAGACCGTGCCGTCGTTCGTAAGCGCGCCGCTTTCTCCGTCGTTCCCGTAGTTCACGGTTCCGTTCAGACCGAGATAGAGCTTGGAATCTCCCGAAAGCTTCAGCGTGTAGCCGACGTTCGCGGTCATCGCGAGATCGTTGGAACGCTTGTCGTAGTCCTTGGCGACGGCGTTCGTGAGCGAAAGTCCGTAATCGAACGCTTCGGAAACCTTTCCGTCCCAGAACACGCCGATGTGGTAGCCCGAAAGGCCTTTCACATATCCGTTCCCGTTGACGAAATTGGAATTGATCGAGCGTTCGAGACAGAGGAATTTCGACGAAGGCGAATATTCCTCGTGCATGAAGTGCGTTTTCTTGTGTCCGACCGTCAGCGTTCCGACGTCGGCGAATTTGCGGGAAATGATCGCGGTGTCGATATAGTCCTCGTAATTGCTCGCGCCGTTGGCGGTGCTGTCGAACTCGTAAACGATTTTCGCGCTCCAGTCGTCTCCGACGTCGGCGGAAACGCCGATGCTGGAACGGCGGATCGAGAAGCCGTTCTGGTCGGACGCGTTCGCGCCGCTCGCGGACGCGTAGACGTATTGGGCCTGAACGAGTCCGGAGACCTTCACTCTGACGTTTTCGGCGGAAGGCAGTTCCGGCAGTTCGATGACGATTTTCTTTCCGCCCTTTCCTTCCGGCGCGGGAACGTCGGCGGAAACGGCGTCCTGGGCGGACGCGCAGAAAGGAGCGAGCGCGCAGACGAGCGCGGCGAGATAAAATTTTTTGCAGGTCATTGTAAGATTTGTAAGATTTCTGTTTGAATCACGTAAGCATTTTTTAGCAGAATCCCTTTCAAAAGGCAAAACTTCGTTCCCGCGCAACTTCGGACTCAAAAAAAAAGAGAAGCGGAACCGCATTCGCGGTCCCGCTTCTCTTTTCCGAAAACGGAGGAATCACAGAGACGAAGCCGAATTGAGCCGTCCCGCGTTCGGACCGTCCACCGTGCTGCCTTCGGCGTAGGAGGGGACTTCGGGATCGACGCCGACCGACGGCGCGTCGCCGGGAGCCGGAGCGTCTCCGCCCTTTTCGGCGGCGGGAGCATCGGAAGCGACATCACTCTGGATCTCCTTTTCCTGAGAGGCGGAGACGCCCTTGTAAACCGGAGAACCGACCGTTCCCGCCGGAGAGACGGGAATCGAAACCGCCTTGCCGGAAGAAAGCGAAACCGTGGCGCGTCCCGTGGGAGCGACCGAAACCGCGCCGTCCACGACGGCGACGGAGACCTGCGAACCGTTGTCGGAGACGGAGAACGTCGTGCCCTTGACGGTGATGTTGCCGCCGCGTGTCTTGACCGTCAGCTTGGAGCTGGGCAGAAGCTTCGCGACCTTGAACGTCGCCGTGCCCTGCACGAGACGCACCGTCGTCAGAGAACCGGAAGTTCCCTCGGGTTCGCTCGCGAAGGAAGCGAAATCCTGACCTTCGACGGCGTCGGGATTGTTCTGCTCGAACTGAGCGATCTCAATCTCCGTGCCGGGCTTGAGCGCGACGACCGTGCCGTTCGCGAGCACGATCTTGGCGGAAGACTCCGCGTCGGTGGCGACGCGCGTGTTCTCGCCGAAGACGTCGCCGACGACGGCCTGCTTCTTGGATCCGTCGGCCGCGACGAAAGCGACCTTGCCGGAAATCTCGCTCACGGCAATCTTCCCCGGAGCCGCGGCGAACGCAAGTCCGGACGCGAGGGCGAGCGCCAGAATGGAAATAATCTTAAGCAATTTCATTGTTTTTTCCTTGGTTCGATTAAAAACTCGGGAGAATTATCCGTCAGGATTTCACGCGTTGCAAGTCATTTTTCATCTCTTGCGGGGCATTTTTTCTCTACCGCATGGCAGGCGAGCTCCGCGTATTTCGGCAGACCGTTCTCGTAGGAAAACTTCGGCTCGCCGTAGATGAGCGGCAGCGCGTACTTGGAAAACTGCGGGCCGACGGACATGCCGTCGCCGCCAATCCACGCGGACGGGAACACCTTTTCGCAGTTCGCGATTCCGTCGAGATCGGCGAGCTCCATGCGCACGGAATAGTGCTCGCGCTCCTCGCGCACGACGACGATCATCTTGCCGGACTCTCCCGCGACGGCCGCCTTGACCGCCGCCGCTCCCGCTTCGAACGCTTCGGTGATGTCCGTGAGCGATCCGCAGTGCGACGCCGTGCGCTGCACGTGCCCGAGACGGCAGCAGCGCGTCTTCACTCCGGCGAAAGTGTCCTCGACGACGTTCTTCAGATACTCGCAGACGCCGCCGAGCGAGGGATGCCCGAAAGCGTCGATGCCCGCGCCCGCGCCGAGGAAATTCCCGGCGGCGTCCTTCAGCCCTTCCGCGGCGACGACGACGCAGTGCGTCCGGTTCACGAGCGTCTCGCGGACGCGCTCGACGAACGCCGCCGCATCGAACGGCACTTCCGGCAGCAGCACGATGTGCGGCGCGTCCTCGGGAGCGCCCTTGCGCTTGGCGAGCGTGGAGCCCGCCGCGATCCAGCCGGCGCCGCGGCCCATGACCTCGACGATCGTGACGAGGTCGTTGCGGCCGAGCGAAGCGCTGTCGAAAGCGAGCTCCCGCACCGTGGTCGCGATGTATTTGATCGTGCTTCCGTAGCCCGGGCAATGATCGGTGACGGGCAGATCGTTGTCGATGGTCTTCGGCACGCCGACGACGCGGATTTCATAGCCCTGGGAGGCGCAGTAGTCCGCGATCTTCTTGGAGGAATCCTGCGAATCGTTCCCGCCGATGTAGTGGAAATAGCGGATGTCGTGCGCCTTGAAGACTTCGAGGATGCGCGCGAAATCCCTTTCCTCGCGCAGCTTGTAGCGGCAGCTGCCGAGAGCGGCGCCGGGCGTCGTGTTCAGAAGGCGCACCGTCTGCTGCGATTCCGCGGCGAGATCGACGAAATTTTCGTTGAGGATGCCTTCGACGCCGTTGAGCGAACCGTAGATTTCCTCGATTTCGTCTTCAAACTGAAGCGCGGCGGAAATCACGCCCGCGAGGCTGGCGTTGATGACGGGAGTCGGGCCGCCGCTCTGAGCGACGAGCAGATTTCCCTTGAGATTCTTCGTGTCTTCCATGGTGATAAATTTCGTAAAATTCGAAAGTAAAATAAACAACGTTCCCGCGTTTCGGCGCAAACCAAAAATGTCGTTCCCCGCGGGAACGCGTCAGAATTTTTTCCGCAGATGCGCGGGCGGAACGTTCATGATCGCGCGATATTTCGCGACGGTGCGGCGGGCGATGCGGATCCCGCGCGCGCCGAGCTCCGCCGCGAGCTTTTCGTCACTGAACGGTTTCTGCGGCGGTTCCGCGTCGAGAATCTTTCTCAGCACTTCGCGCACGCCCGCATTGGCGAGCGCTTCTCCGTCCTCCGTCGCGAGCCCCGCGTTGAAAAATCTGCGCAGTTCCACGACGCCGTGCGGAGTCTCCGCATATTTTCCCGCGACCGCGCGCGAAACGGTCGTCTCGTGCACGCCGATTTCCGATGCGACGTCGGACATCGTCATCGGCCGCAGCTTTGACGGGCCGACCTCGAAAAATTCCCGCTGCGCGACGAGGATTTCCCGCGCGATCTTCTCGATCGTGCGCTGACGCTGTTCTATCGCCTCGATGAGGAAGCGTCCGGCGCGCATCTTTTCGGCGAAGTACGCGCGGTCCTTCGCCGGAATTTTTCCCTGCGCGATCATTTCCTTGTAGACGTTCGAGATGCGCAGACGCGGCACGTAGGCGTTTTCCATACGGACGTCCCACGCGTTTTTCTCCCTGTCGAAAAAGAACGTCAGATCCGGAACGACCTCCCTGTTGTCGTCGGCGACGAAATCCGCGGCGGGAACGCGCTTGAGTTTCGAAATCTCGGCGATCGCCGCGCGGACGTCCGCGTCGGACACGCCGAAGCGGTCCGCGATCGCGGAGAATTTTCTCGAGAGAAACAGCTTGTAGTCCTTGTCCAGGATTCCGTAAGCGAGCGAATTCTCCCGGCCGGAGCGTCTCAGCTGAATCAGAAACGCCTCGCGCAGATCTCGGGCTCCCACGCCCGGAGGATCGAAATTCTGAAACGCGGCGAGCGCGCGTTCCATTTCTTCGACGGGAACGCCCTGGGCTTCCGCGAGAGCGGGAACGGGCACGTCGAGAAAACCTCGCTCGTCGATGTTCTGGGCGATCGCACGCAGAAGCCCGACGGAAAGGTTCTGCGCGTCAGAAAGCGCGATCTGCGTCTCCAGCAGCTGAGGAAGCGACTCCTGCTCGACGAGCGAATCGAACAGGCGCGCCCGACGGTCGGCGTCGTCCTGCGTCCACGAACTCGTCGTTCCCGCGGGAAGAGTCGCCGGATCCGCCCAGCCGTCGTTCTCGGGGAAGCCGCCCGAATCGGCGTCGTCCGGGTCGTCGGACTTCATCGGCAAGGCGTCGCTGCCCACGTCTTCGCCGGAGGCGGAGGAATCTCGGTCCTCCTCGTCGCCGGCGGAGAGCTGCGGAAGAGCCTCTCGTTCGCGTTCCGGCCCGGGGACTTCCTCCAACAGCGGATTTTTCGCCATTTCCTCGGAAATCTCGCGGGCGAGTTCAATCGACGGCACCTGCAGAATCTTCAGCGCATGGAGCACCTGCGGCGACTGAATCTGCGCGGGCGCGACCTTCTGATACAGACTGAAATCCAAATCCTGCATAACTTCTTTGTTCCAAAATAAGCGTTCCCGCGGAATAATTCAATTCACGAAGACGTTTCGACGAAATCTGAGATCTCGAGTTTCTTATCCGGAGCGATTTCATTCCTTGATGCGTCTTAAAAACGCAGGAAGCCCTCGTTCCTTTTTTTAGGAACGAGGGCTTCGTATAGACTG
>JBJEVP010000316.1:0-4858 GCA_051884475.1 Candidatus Spyradosoma sp. | reverse complement strand
GATTTTTCCCCGCCGAAGCGGAGAATCCTGTACTCGCCGAAGCGTTCCCAGTGAAAATCGTTTTCGTCCAAATCGTTCATTTATAATCTAGTTCCGGTTTTGCCCCAAAAGATTCGGGAGAAATTTTTTCTCGCCGCGCGCTTCTGGATTTTGTCCGCCAACCGAGCGAGATAGCGCAACGGTCGTAAAATGAAATGTCGCCTGAAAATCGTGCGTTTGACCGTGTCGGTCTTGTCGATTTCGCTCTCCATTTCGACGGCATGTACCGCATAGGGAAAATGGAAGACGTAGGCGACGCCGTGTTGCCAGTAACGGTCCATGAACAGGTCGACGGGATGCGTCCAGCGTCGTGCGGCGCGCAAAAATTTTTCGGCTGCGGGTTTGCGCAGAAAATAGCCTAGAGTTCCGCCGCCTCCGCGCTTTGCAGTAAAGAATACCTCCCCCTGCCCGACATTTTTTCGGCGAGCCGACAAGTCTTCGGTGACTGCCAGCCGGACGCATTCCCAAGAGGAATCGATGCAATGCTTCACCGCTTTTTGGAAATCGACAGCAAATTCCACGTCGTCTTCGATGATGATGCAGGCGGCGTCAGGCTTGTCCTCTTTTGCCAATTTTTCCCACAGCAAGTAGTGAGACGCGAAACAGGCGCGCTCGCCGTCCGTCAGCGGCGCCCCGAAAATGTTCGCGAGAAATTCGCAGTAATTGGGGAAGGCTTTATGCTCGCCGGCTTTTGCGTCCACGGCGTCGAAAAATCTGATTTCGCCCGCATAGCCGGATCTTTTGAGACGTTCGCTTTCTTTTCGCATCTGCGCGCGTCGAGTTTCCGCGCGTTTCAGGGAAATCACATAAATGTCCGGATATTTGATTCTTCCGTCGTTCATAGCGGTAATTTCGAGAAATCGATTTCATTCACGTCATCTTCGTATCGGACGCATTTAGTCGTCGATCGGTCGTGCGGCATCCATGACTGACGTCCGAGCGCTTCGACTTTTTCATGAGGGACAAAAAAGACCATCATAGGAATGCGGCGCAAGGCGTCTCCGATGTGGACGATTGAGGTGTCGGGCGAAATCAGAAGCCCGGCGGCGGCGACCAGCTCGATGTTTTGGAAAATGGACGTAGTCGGGCGCAAGGCGTTCAGAAATTCGGGATCTTCGCCGGAATCGTTCCATTTCTTCAGAACGAGCTCGACGGCGGCGTCGTCTTTCGGCGAGCCGAGTAGAAGGCATTTCCAGGATTCCTTCGCGTAGCGGTTTTGAAGCGCTCGAATCAGTATCAACGCGTTGTCGGCGGAAATTTTCCGATTTTCTCCGTTCCCGAAGAGATTAAGGGCTACGAACTTTTCTCGCTCGATTTTTTCTTTTTCGAGAAAGGCTGCTATTTCTTTTTTCGCGGCGTCGTCGCGCGGGCAGTCGTATTCGTCGGAAAATTTTTCGACTCCGGCGAAACGGAGAATTTCGCTTTTCAAATCACGGATGTTTCTGCCGGAGGACGGAAAATTGCGGGAATAGATTTTGAAGTCGAAAGAGGCGTAGCCGACGTATTCCTTCGCGCCGAGAAGGCGGAAGAAGAGCAGCTCTCGTGTCCTCGGGTCGCCGTCGCGCGCGACGACGAGATCGTAGCGGAATTTGCGCAGACGCAGCGCGGCGAGCGCCTGTCCGAAGATTCGGAAAGGATGCTTCATCGACAGGACGCGATCGACGAACTCGCAGTGTTCCAGCACGGAGACGATATTGCGGGAACACAGAACATGAATCTCCAGTTTCGGGAAAGCCTTCTTCAGTTCACGAAAAACGAAGGTCGAGCAGATGCAGTCGCCGATTTTTCCGGCGGTGAAGAGAAAAAGTATCTTGGCTCCGGGAACGCTCAGGCGCTCCCGCAAGGGCGTCGCGGGGGCGGGCAGGCGTTTGTCCAAGAATTTCATGCCGAGTCTGCGCCAAATGCTTCGGCGCCAGCGACGGAATTTTCTCAGGATTTCGGATACGGATTTCATCGTGTTTGAGGATTTTAGCAATGGTCAATAATGGTGGAGTTCTCGGCCGCGGAGGCGGCGGAAAAGGTTGCGGAAGGCGAGCAGGGCGCGGAAGACTTTTTCGCCCGCGTCGTGCCTGAGATTCGGAACGTTCATGATGTATTCCATCTGCACGCGGTCGCGCGCTTCGGCGACGGCGGGAAAAAGTTTTCTGCCGCGGAAGTCGATGAGTTTGAGCGTTCCCGTGTCGCGCATGCGGAAGAAGTTGCCGGGATGGACGTCGCCGGAAACGATGCCGGCGCGGTGGCAGCGTTCCAGGAGATCGCGCGCCTCTTCGCGCGTTTTTTCCGGAAACGCCCAGCCCGTCCCGCCGTCGGGTTCGAGGAGCGTTCCTTCGTCTGCGAGCCAGTGCCCGTCCAGAAATTCGATGACGGAGATCGTCTCTTTCAGCACGCCGAAGCGGGAACGCTCGGCGACGAAGAACGTGCGGCAGAAATCCGTGAAGCCGGCGGCTTCCGCGGAAACGCTCGTTGCGAAGACGATGCGGGCGTTGGAGCCGCACAGGAAACTTTTCAGCGTGCGGTCTAAGCGGAAAGAGAACCATTCGCGTTTCAGCACGAACTGCGCGTCGTCGAGACTCGGCACGCGCGATTTCAGAATCAGGCGCGGGCGCTTGGATTCGTTGTCCTCGCCGAGCACCGTTCCCGCGCGGCGTTCCAAGAGCGAGCGCACTTCGGCGAACGCCGCGAAAAATTTTTCGTCGGACGCGAAGCAGCGCCATACGTCGATCTTCTTTTTGAGAATCATGATGCGGAGGGATTGAGGTTCGTCGGAATGAATCCGGAGACGATTTCGCGGAAGCGCGCCCAGTAGCGTTCCCGCGAGAAGAGCGCGCCGCGCGGAGCCGCTCGTTCGGAGAGCTCCCGGCGTTTTTCGGGCGAGGCGGCGAGCGTTTCCATCGCCTCGGCGAGGCGGGCGGAAAGCGCTTTCCCGAGCGGAACGACGAGCGCCGCACCGCCTTCCGCGATTTCCGCCATGCCGCCGGAGTCCGTCGCGATCGTCGGCAGACCCGCGCACAGGCATTCGGCGAGGGCGAGCGAGAACGCTTCAATCCCGGTCGAAGGCAGCACCGCGACGTCGCCGCATTTCAGCGCGTCCGGCATTTCCGCGTAGGGAACGAGCCCCGTGAACACGACGTTCTTCGACGCGGGCGCGCCGCGCCATTCCGCCGTGCCTTGCTCGACGACGTTCGCGCCGAGCAGCAGCAGCTTCGCGCGCGGCACGCGTTTTTCGACGCGCGAGAACGCTTCGAGCAGCTCGCCGACGCCTTTTTCCGGAACGATGCGGCCGGAATAGACGAAGACGAAATCAGCGTCCGCGAGCCCGTATTTCGCGCGCAGCGCGGAGCGGCGTTCCCGCGGAAGCGGCGCGGAAAAATGCGCGACGTCGATGCCGTTGTGGCAGCGGAAGACGCTTTCCGGCGCGACGCGGCGGGACGTGAGCACGTCGCGCCGGATGTAGTCGGAAACGCAGACGTAGGCGTCGGACGCCGCGGCGATCTTGCGTTCGTAGCGGCAGCCGCGCCAAAGCTTGCGGTTGTGAAAATGGTGGAGAATCGGCGTGCGCGGGAAGAGCTTCCGCAGCGCGATCGCGTAGCGCGGCGCGTTTTCCACGACGATCGCGTCGAAGGTTTCGCCGCGCATTTTTTCCGCAATCGCCGCGATGAACGGGTCGCCGGGATAAAACGCCGACGGGACGAGATGTTTGGCGAACCAGCGGAAAAGCGGCTTTTCGCCCTTCGGAAAAAAGAAGAAACGGGCGTGCGCGTAGGCGCGGGAACGTTCTTCGGCGAGCGCGTCGGCGACGGAAAAGACCGTGAATTCGAACGCGGGCGCCTTCTCGTTTTCGTCGAGCAAAACCTGCACGAGGTTTTCGACCGCGCCGCCGCGCACCGCGGGAACGGGCAGCCCTTCGCTCATCACGAGCACGATTTTCTTCAGATACGGATTCATTTCAAAGTGCTCGGGACGGATATTTTTTCTGAAATCTTTTTTTCATCAGGTCGATGAGAACTCCGTGAAGCTTTGTTTTCAGGAGGCCGTTGCGGAATATTTTTTCGAAGCGCAGAAGAGCGTGTTCGAGCCGCGTCCTGCCTAGATTGCGTTCGAGTAACGAGGTGCGCTCCAGATTGTGAAGATTTCGTTGAGTGTCCGAAAACCCGCCGACCGCATAGACTGCGACGACGGAATCTATTTTTGCCGTCGTCATCTTTCCGCTGACGAAGCATCTGCAGAGCCAATCGCGGTCGGCGCAGATCTTATAGTTTTGGTCGAAGTCGCCGAAGCGTTCCCAAAGATTCCGTTTCGCGAAAATCGTCTGGTGTGCGAAGAAGCCTCGAAAGAGATGATAGGCGTCCAGACCGTCCAGATTTTTCGCCGGAAGCAGTTTTCCGTCGGGACAAAGATCGTATTGCCCGCCGAAAAGAAAATCCGCTTCGGGCACTTCCGACGCGCGCCGAAGAACGTTCTCGTCGTAAAGATAGTCGTCGGCGTTGATGAAGATGACGTAGTCTCCTGTCGCGAGCGAGACCGCCTTGTTCATCGCGTCGTAAATGCCTTTGTCCGGCTCCGAGACGAAGACGTCGATCTGCTCGCGGTATTTTTCGATGATGCCGAGCGTGCCGTCCTTGGAGGCTCCGTCCACGACGACGAATTCTTTGTTCGGATACGTCTGCGCGATCACGGAACGGATTGTGCGCTCGATCGTCTTTTCCGCGTTGCGGCAGACGGTGATGACGGAAAATTTCGGCTCGTGCTTCGGAAGTTCTCCGAGCATGTCCTCCAGGACGGTTCTGCCGCGGGCGGCGAACGTGTTTTCGTGCTCCGT
>JBJEVP010000315.1:0-4871 GCA_051884475.1 Candidatus Spyradosoma sp. | reverse complement strand
TCACCTCCGGCGAATACGAAAAATACTACGAAAAAATGTACAAGAACCGCTGACGCGGAAAAGAAAACCCAAAACGCAGAACCTGCATCATGAACATCTTCAAAAAATACAAAAAATGGGAACGCGAAGTTTACAGAAAAAAACCCTGGAACATCGGGTTCATCGATTACGACGAAACGGCGCTCGACAAACCGTTTGAAATTTCGTGGCTGGACGCCTGCGGCTACGACGTGAATTGGTTCGCGGATCCGTTCATCCTCTCCGTCGAGGGCGACAAAATCGAGGTTCTCGTCGAAGAAATGATACTCGACAGACCGAAGCGCCCCTTCACCGTGCGCGGAACGACGACCGTACGCAACTGGGCACGCATCTCCAGACTCGAAATCGAACGGAAAGGCGGGAAATACCTACTGCAGAAGGTCGTTCCCGTCATCGAGGACGAAACGCATTATTCATTTCCGGCGATTTACCGCCGCGACGGAAAAATCTTCATCCATCCCGAGAATCACGAATCGAACGTCTCGCCGCTTTTCGAGTACGATCCCGCGACGGGAACGGCGAAGCGCGCGGGAACGCTCTGCGACGCGCCGCTGACGGATGCCGTGCTCTTCGACGGCTTCGGGGAATGGCTCTGCTTCGCGACGCGGGAAGGCGACGACCCCGTCGGCGTTCCCGCCAAAGGGCTGGGCGCCGCCAACGGAAACAGGCTCGGCGTTTATCGCTCTACGACGGGCGAATGGGACGGTCCCTACGAGGCGCGCCCTTCCGAGGAAATCGAATTCCCGGACGCGAGCGCCCGCGGCGCCGGTCATTTTCTGAAGCTGAAGGACGGCAGGATCGTCCGCGTCGCGCAAGTCTGCAACCGACGCTACGGCGAAGCCGTGGTCTTTTACGAAATGAAACGCGAGAACGGGAAATTTTCGTTCAAGGAAATCGCCCGTCACTACCCGACGTCGCCGATCTGGCACGTCAGCCAGCACACGTTCAACACGCTCGGGAACCTCGCGGTCACGGACGGCTGCGGCTACACGCATCCGCTCAAACGCGCGCTTTATCGGGCGAAAGAAAAACTGCGCGGCATTTTTCGACGCAAGTAAACCCCGATCTTCATCCACGAATTTTCAGGAGATCTTCGAATGAGCGACAAAGAGAATCCGCCGGCGGCAATCGCATCGTCCATATCCGCAGATAAATCTGCTCCCAAAAAAGTTTTTGTTTCCGGTTGCTACGACATGCTCCACAGCGGGCATGTGGCGTTTTTCGAAGAGGCCTCCAAGCTCGGAGAGCTCTACGTCGGCATCGGCAGCGACGCCACGATCTTCGCGCTCAAGGCGCGCAAGACCATCAACCCCGAGGCCGAGCGGCTCTACATGGTCAAGGCGCTCCGCTGCGTCAAGGACGCCTGGATCAACCGCGGGAGCGGCATCATGGACTTCGAGGAAGACGTGCTCGCGCTCAAGCCCGACATCTTTTACGTGAACACCGACGGGCACTCGCCCGCGAAGGAGGATTTCTGCCGGAAGCACGGCATCGAATACGTCGTCGCCAAGCGCGTGCCGCACGGCGATCTGCCGGCGCGCTCGACGACCGCGCTGCGCAAGGAATGCCGCATTCCCTACCGCATCGATCTCGCGGGCGGTTGGCTCGACCAGCCTTTCGTGAACGAGCTCGCGCCGGGCGCGGTGCTGACCGTCTCGATCGAGCCGGACTACGAGTTCAACGACCGCAGCGGCATGGCGACGAGCTCGCGCAAGAAGGCAGTGGAGCTTTGGCAGACGGACGTTCCCGAGACGAGCGACCGCGAGAAGCTCGCGAAGATCCTGTTCTGCTACGAAAACCCTCCGATGACGGGCAACCGCTACGTGAGCGGCTCGCAGGATTCTCTCGGGATCGTGATGCCCGGGCTGAACCGGCTCGACTACGACCGCGGCTACTGGCCGACGAAAATCACGACGCGCACGGACGCGGATCTGCTCGCGTGGATCGAGGCGCGTCTGTGGCTCGTGCCGCTGTATCCGCGTCGCGCGGAATACGACGTCTTCGCGGGAACGCACGTGACGGCGGAAAACGCGCGCGCGCTCGCTTCGGCGACGGACGCGGCGTGGGAGGCGATTCTTGCGCTGGACGCTTCGGCGTGGGGCGCGGCGACGACCGCGGCGTTCGAGGCGCAGATCGCGATGTTCCCGAACATGGCGCCCGCGGACGTGCGCGAGATCATCGCGAAATACGCGCCCGTCTCTCTCGGACACAAGGTCTCGGGCGCGGGCGGCGGAGGCTACCTCATCCTCGTCTCGGAAGCGCCGATCGAGAACGCCCTGCAGGTGCGTATCCGACGATAGCATCCTCCGAAGGGCTTCAAAAACTGTACGTGTACGAATTTTCAAAAAGACCTGCCTGAAAAATACCTTTCTCCATGAAGACGCTTAAATGTTTCGAAAGTTTTTTGAGCAGCCCGACATTTCGCGTAGTGTCGGGCGTTCTCGCGTTCGTGTTCGCGATTTCGTTCATCGGACATTGGAATGCGCCCGTCAGCATTTCCGGGTACCTCCTGATTTCGTTCGCAGTCCTTTCCTTCGTGTTCCAGTCAACGCGTCCGAAATTTCCGCGGCACGTGCAGGCTCTACTCGGAACGCTGTTTTTAGCGCTTGTTTTGTTTTTTGCCGCCCACGCGCTGCAGATTGCCTTGGACATTCCCGGTCCCAGGCCGCTTTTCAGAAGCGATAAAAATCTCCTCAAGTTCTTTCTGATGACGGCATCAGCAGTCCTGCTTGCGCGCAGAGCCTTTCTTTGCGGGCTCGCCGCCTATGTACTCTTTCTGGCCAGTCCAGCGCTCCAAGAATTTCTTCAATGCATCGAAGGGAGAATCGGACTCGGTCTGAATCCGAACACGCTGGCGCGATATTGCCTTTTTTACCTATTCCCGCTGATGCTTTTTTGGGAGACGACGACCACGCGTCGTCCGGGGAAACTCTTCGTCGCCCTTCCGGTCTTCGCCTGCGCGACAATCATAGTCCTCTCCGGTTCGAGAAACGCGCTTCTCGCCGTCGTCTCGGGCTGCGCCGTATGGTTTGCGGTCAAATTGCTCTTTGAGAGAAAAATCGCGATGAAGGCCTTTTCGTTGGGGCTTTTCGTGCTTCTTTTCTCTGCGGTCATTCCTTCAGGGGCGGTCGGGCGGACGTTCGCCATAGGCACCGCCGACGCGGAGAATGAAATTTCCGTAGAGAACTTCGCCCGCGAGAACGCCGCCGACCGCATTCCGCTTTGGCTCGGAGCCTGGGAGCTGATAAAGAAGTCGAATCCGATCTGCGGAGCCGGCGTCGAACAGGCCCGATTCAACTCAAAAGGCGAACAGTCCGGAGACAAAGACGCGTTTTTCCCGCACAACACCTTTCTGACTGCATGGGCGGAAAACGGGCTTCTCGGTCTGACGGCGGAAGTCCTTCTGGTCTCGATTCCCGGGCTTATCGCGTTCCTCCGACTCATCAAAAAAAATACGCGAACGGAACTTGCTCTTTCTGAGCGTTCCCGCCTCACGATTCTGGTCGCCATGTCTGTTTCGCTGACCGCATACGCGATGTTCGACGAATTCACGATTCGAGAGCTCGTGTTGGCGTTGCCGCTTTTCATCATTCCATTTGCCGAAAAGCGCTCACCCTCACAACCACCCGCTCTTCCCGACGAAAACAAATGAAAATCTCCATCATCACGGTCAACTACAACGACGCCGAAGGCCTCGAGAAGACGCTCTCGGTCGAAACCGCCTTGTCGCTTCCCGACGGGCTCGAAAAAGAAATCATCGTCATCGACGGCGGCAGCACGGACGGAAGCGTCGAAGTGATGAAACGCTACAAAGACAAGATTGATTATTCGGTCTCCGAACGAGACAAGGGCACCTACCATGCGATGAACAAAGGTGTCCGAGCCGCGACGGGAGATTTCTGCATCTTCATGAATTCTGGAGACACTTTCGCCTCGCCGACAGTCCTGAGCGAAATCTTCAGGGAACCGACGCAAGAGCTTCTCGACGCCGACGTGATTTCCGGCGGAACGTTCTACATAGATCCTAAGCCTCGCAAGAAAAAAAAGGCCGTAATATACAGAGACGCGCCCACGCGAGTTTCCATGGTCTTTTTTTATTACTCGACCTTAAGTCATCAGGCATCCTTCATCCGCCGCCGACGCCTGCTTCAATTCCCCTACGATGAAAGTCTGAAAATCGTAAGCGACTTGAAATTCTGGATTCAGTGCCTGATTTTGGATGAAGGGAAATATCACCAAGTTCCTGTTCCGGTCGCAAGATTTGATATGTCCGGTGTAAAATCCCGTGCAGAAAACGCAGAAAAGAATGAAATCGAAAAAGTGTTTCAGTCTCTGAAGCTAAGAAAGATCGTCTGCGACTACGAATTTATCCTGAAAGAGCAGTCTTCTTTAAAGATGCGGCTTTTACGACACATTTACCGAAGAAAGATAAAGGAGCATTTCAGGAGCCGCTGAAAACGACGCCGAAGTCTCAAAAAAATTAATGCTCTCGACCTCATGAATCCGAAAATCAAAGTTCTGATTTCTACGGGGGAAGGCTGGTATTCCGAAGCCTTCGTCTCAATGTTCCGATCCAACGGTTGCGAAACAAAGCTTTTGGAACACCCGTCTTCGAGCGTTCTGAAGCTGGAACGGAAAAATCCGCTCATGCGGATTCATCCGCGAATGCAGCTCAACAAAATCAACCGCATGATTTTGGACGCCGTCGAAACATTCAAGCCGGACCTGATGTTCGTCGTCAACGGGGAGGAGCTCTTCCCGGAAACGGTAAAGCGCATCGCCGCGAAGACGAAAATCGCGCACTGGGCGGTGGACGGCGTAGGCGGACTCAA
>JBJEVP010000314.1:0-4922 GCA_051884475.1 Candidatus Spyradosoma sp. | reverse complement strand
GCGACCGCTCTTCCCCCGCCGCCCGCGCCCACGCCCGCGAGCTCCTCGGCGGGAAATAATCATTGATGAGAGGCGGCCGATGACCGATAGTTTCCTTTAATTTCAATTTCCGATTCCCGATGGATTCCCAGCTCATCACGACGCTCTGCCTGCTCGGCGTATGCGTCTTCTTCTTCGTGATCAACAAGCCGCGCATGGACGTCGTCGCGCTGCTCGCGATGCTCGCGCTCCCGCTGCTCGGGATTCTGACGCCGGCGGAGACCTTCGCCGGGTTCAGCGACTCGAGCGTGATTCTGATCGGGCTGATGTTCGTCATCGGCGAGGGGCTCGTGCGCACGGGCGTCTCGAGCGACGTCGGCGCGTGGATCCTGAAGAAGGCGGGCGGGAACGAGACGCGGCTCGTCGTCTTCATGATGGTCGCCGTCGCGCTGATCGGTTCGGTGATGAGCTCGACGGGCATCGTCGCGCTGTTCATTCCCGTGGTGCTCGGGATTTCCGCCAAGATCGGCGTCTCCCCGGCGCGACTGATGATGCCGCTGAGCTTCGCCGGGCTGATCAGCGGCATGATGTCGCTCGTCGCGACGCCGCCGAACATGGTGATGAACGCGATTCTGACGCGCGAGGGCATCGAGGGCTTCTCGTTCTTCGCCTTCACGCCGATAGGGCTCATCGTTCTCGCCGCCGGCGTCGTCTACATGCTCTACGCGCGCCGCTTCCTCGGACGCGACGAAAAGAAGGACGCGGGCGCGAACGTCTCGAAGACTAATTTTTCCGAACTCGCGAAACGCTACGAACTGACCTGGCGCGACGCCGTGCTCGTGCTCACGCCGCGCTCGCCGTTCTGCGGGAAAAAAATCAGCGAGCTCCCGCTGCGCGCCGAACACCGCGCGAACATCGTCTGCGTCGAACGGCGGGAACGCCTGAACCGCCGGCTCATCGATCCCACGGGAGACCGCGTGCTGCGCTCCGGCGACGCGCTGCTGATCGACTTCGAGGATCCCGAAACGAACGCCTCGCGGCTCGCGGAGCTCTACGCCATGCAGGTGTTCCCGCTCGACGGAGGAAAATATTTCCAGAACACCGAACGCGAGTTCGGGCTCGTCGAAGTCTCCGTCATGCCCAATTCTCCGCTCGACGGGCAGACGCCGATCGAGGCGAAGTTCCGTTCCCGCTACGGCATGAGCGTCGTCGGAATCATGCGCAACCGCAAGGCGATCTCGAAGAACGTCGTCAACGAAAAGCTGCACGTGGGCGACATGCTGCTGCTCACGGGTTCGTGGAAGGCGGCGGACAATCTCCAGCTGCACCGCAACAGCTTCATCGTGCTGAACGTTCCCGTGGAGTCCGAGAACAAGACCGCCGCGCCCGGACGCGCGGGCTACGCGCTCGCGAGCCTCGCCGTGATGATCGGGCTGATGATTTCCGGCGTCGTGCCGAACGCGCTCGCCGCGCTCATCGGCTGCCTGATGCTCGTGTTCACGAAGTGCGTGGACATGGACCGCGCCTACCGCTGCGTCAACTGGTCGAGCCTGATTCTCATCGTCGGCATGATTCCCTTCGCCGCCGCGCTGGAAAAGACCGGAGGCGTCCAGCTCGCCGCCGAGTGGCTGATGGGCGTCTTCGGGAACGGCAGCCCGCGGCTGATTCTCGGCGCGCTCATGGGCTTCACGATGGTCGTCGGTCTTTTCATGTCGAACACGGTGACCGCCGTTCTGCTCGCGCCGCTCGCCGTGAACATCGCGAAGAGTCTCGAGCTCTCGCCCTACCCGTTCGCCATGGGCATCGCGATCGCCGCCTCGACCGCGTTCATGACGCCGATTTCCTCGCCGGTGAACACGCTCGTGCTCGGTCCCGGGCGCTACAGCTTCGTCGATTTCGTGAAGCTCGGCGTGCCCTTCTCCGTCGTCGTGCTCGCCGTCGGAGTCGTCTTCATTCCGCTCTTCTTCCCGTTCTGAGCTTCGGGGCGTTCCCGGGAAATTTTCTTTTCCGCGAAAACAAAAAAAAACGCTTGACGAACGCCGGACAAAAATATTTCATTTGTCCTTACATTTTTCCTTTGGGGGCGTAGCTCATCTGGTAGAGCGCGACATTCGCATTGTCGAGGTAGTGAGTTCGAGTCTCATCGTCTCCACCATTTCAAAAAAAGTCCGCGGACCGTTTTTCCGGTCCGCGGACTTTCGCTTTTCGGGGCGGGAACGCTCAGGCGGCGAGGAAGAAGCCGAGAACGAGCGCGAGCGCGCCGAGCACGAAGGAGACGATCAGCGGACGGCGACGCGCGCGGTTTTTCAGCACGACGACGAGTCCGCTCAGATAGGCGACGACCATCGCCGCGCCCGCGCCGAAGGCGAGCACGAGGAAATACGTTCCCGCCTTGCCCTTGTGGACGAGCATCAGCTTGTCGAAAAGCCCGGGCGTCACGATTTCCGCGCGCATCGGCGTCGACGCTTCGGCGGCGTTCCTGCCGCGACCGAAACCGCCCCGGCCGTCCGCCGGAAACCGCACGTGCGTTCCGAACGCCGAGCCGAAGCACGCGACGCCTTTTCTGACGACGAGTTCGCCGGAGACGTCCACGCCCCGCTCCGCCAGAGCCTTTTTCGCGGAGATATAGTCTCCCGCGGGAACGCCGGAAAGCTCGACGACCTCGACGGTTCCCGTCGTGCGCACGCCCGACAGATAAAGCACGCCCGTCGCGGCAAACGCGCAGAGCAGCGGCAGAAAGAACACCGTCGCGTAAAGATGCAGGGAATAACAGATTTTTTGCATATTCATGACGAAGAAACTATCCGCCCGGCTCCGCGAAATGTCAAGGAGCGCGTTGCCGCGCGATAGAAAACCGGAAACGGGGGAGCGCCGGAAACGTTCCCGGCCCGCGCTCACGCCCGCGGGTGCGCCTTTTTGTAGGCGGCCTTCAGTCGGGCGAGCGTGACGTGCGTGTAGATCTGAGTCGTGGAAAGATTCGCGTGCCCGAGCTGCTCCTGAACGAGGCGCAGATCCGCGTCGTGTTCGAGCATGTGCGTGGCGCAGGAATGGCGCAGCTTGTGCGGCGTGATGTCCACGGGCAGCCCCGCGAGCGCGAGATATTTCTTCAGGCGCCTCTGAAAGGCCGCGGGAGCGAGCGGGCGGGCGGATTTTCCGCGAAAGAGCGGCGCGTCGTCCGCGAGCGCGCCCGAAGCGTCTCTCAGCGCGCGCAGGGCGTCGATCGCGACTTCGCCGACGGGAACGACGCGCGTCTTTCCGCCCTTGCCGAGCACGCGCACCGTTCCCGCGGAGAAATCTATCGCCGAGAGCGTGAGCCCGCAGAGTTCGCTGATGCGCAGTCCGCCGCCGTAGAGCGTTTCGAGCGCGGCGGAGTCGCACAACCGCCGCGCCTCGTCGATGAGCCCGTCCTCGAACGCGCACTGCGGCATGGCGAGGAGTTCGCCCGCCTGTTTCTCCGTGAGAAATTTCGGAAGCGGCTTCGGCAGCTTCGGCAGGGCGATTCCCGTGAGCGGAGATTCGCGGAGCGCGCCGCGTCGCCGCAGCCAGCGGAAAAACGTGCGCAGCGCGGAGACGTGATTGTGGATCGTGCGCCGGGAAAGCGGCGCGTCCCCGCGCTGACGCTCGATGATGAAATCGCGGACGTTTCGCCGCGTGATTTCGGAAAATTTTCCGGAAAAGCCGCAGTTCTCCTTCGCCCAGAGCGCGAAATCGCGCAGCGCCTCCTCGTAGTTGCGCACCGTCAGCGGCGAGAGCCGCCGCTCGTTCTTCAGGTGCGCGCAGAACGCGCCGACCGCGCCCTCGCCCGGATATTTCCGCGGGGACGGGAGCGCGGAGAACTCGGAACGGACGACGGTCAGCGCCATTTTTTTTCGAGGAAAGGAAGGCGAAAACTACTCCCGGCGACCGTGCTCGGCGGTGACCTTGATCGTGATGCCGCCGCGCGCGCCGAACTCGCCGACGACCTCGCACCACACGGGATCGAGCGCCGCCACGAGATCGTCCAGAATCTGATTCGTCACGTGCTCGTGAAACGTGCCTTCGTTGCGGTAGGACCACAGATAAAGCTTGAGCGACTTGGACTCGACGATTTTTTCCGCGGGAATGTAGCGTATCGTGATCGTCGCGAAATCCGGCTGTCCCGTCGCCGGGCAAACGCAGGTGAATTCCTCCGTGCGGAGCTCGACGACGTAGCGGCGGCCGCGGTTGTGATTCGGGAACGCTTCGAGCCTGCGCGCGGGAACGTTCTTCGTCGCGCCGATGGAAAGCCCCTTCAGATCTTCCGGTTGTGTAAGCATGCTCCGGAATTTACGTCCCGCCGCGCGTTCCCGCAACGAAGAAAACTCGCTCGTCGACAGAGCGGCGAACCTTTCGGGCGCATGTTTTTTTTGCGTTCCCAGGCGGCGAAAAGAAAACCGCGAAGTCAAAGAAAGTTAAGAAAAGTTTTCTTTTGCGCACGGGAAAAAGGTTTTGCCGCAGACGGCGCGAATGAGCGCAGATAAAAGCCCCGACGGGGCTCGGCTGTTGCTCGGCGTAAGGCAAGCGAGCGACGCGAGCGCGGCCCTACGAAACCGAACAGAAAAAATGCGCTCTGAAGGAGCGCGATTGAGGGTGCAGTTCGCGGGGGCGTTCCCGCAATCGCGCACTTACAGCGCGCATTCGTTTTCCTCGTTTACGTAGGGTTGAAACCCTACGCTGGGCAATTTCGCCCCGACGGGGCTCGGCGTTCCCGCGACCTTTTTGGGGAAGCGACTTTCCAGTCGCTTTTCGGGAATCCTTAAAAAGGAATTTTCCTTTGAAAAGACTCCAACAAGCGACAGGAATGTCGCTTCCCCAAAACGCGCGCGAATGTCCGCGGGAACGCCGTTCTTTACACCCTCCACACTACACCTTACACCGCGCGCGAACGCGCGCGCCTCACCATGCGAAGCGCACGCCGACGTTCG
>JBJEVP010000313.1:0-4926 GCA_051884475.1 Candidatus Spyradosoma sp. | reverse complement strand
CATCTACGAGCCGACGCGCGAGTGATTCTCCCGCCGTTCCTCCTCTTCAAAAAAAAAGCGTTCCCGCGGCGGGAACGCTTTTTTTTCGCGCGCGCGAAATCATTTCTTCATCGCGTCGCAGAACTGCGTGCACAGATGCAGGCCCGCCATGCGGACGGCGACGCCGTTGGTCACCTGCCGGAGAATGACGGAGCGGGGGCCGTCGGCGATTTCGCTTTCGAGCTCCACGCCGCGGTTGATCGGGCCCGGGTGCATGATGATCGCCTCCGGCTTCATCCATGCGAGGCGCTCGCGGTTCAGTCCGAAAAACGCCGTGTATTCTCCGAGCGAGGGGAAATGCGTCGTCGTCTGCCGCTCGTGCTGGATGCGGAGAAGCATCACGGCGTCCGCCTCAGCGAGCGCGTCCTTCAGGTTGTGGGCGATGCGCACTCCCGGGAACGAGAGGAACTCCTCGGGAACGAGCGTCGTCGGCCCCGCGAGCGTGACTTCCGCGCCGAGCTTCGTCAGGCAGTAAATGTTGGAGCGCGCGACGCGCGAGAAAAGAATGTCGCCGAGAATCGTCACGCGCAGCCCGGAGAGGTCGCGCCCGAAGTGTTCCCGCAGCGTGAACGCGTCGAGCAGCGCCTGCGTCGGATGCGCGTGGGCGCCGTCGCCCGCGTTGATGACGGGAACGTCGAGCACCTTCGAAAGATAGGAGGCCGCGCCCGCCGCCGAGTGGCGCATGATGACCATGTCGACCATGAGCGAACGGATGTTCATCGCGGTGTCGCGGAGCGTTTCGCCCTTCGTCCGCGACGAGGTGGTCTCGCTCAGCGAAAGGATGTCCGCGCCGAGCCTCCGCGCGGAGACCTCGAACGCGGAGCGCGTGCGCGTGCTCGGCTCGAAGAAGAAAGTGGCGACGGTGCGGTTCTTCAGCGTGTCGAATTTTTCGCGCCCGGAAAAGGACGCCTTGAAGATTTCCGCCTGAGCGAAAAGCGTTTCGAGCTCGTCGCGCGAAAGCGGCTCGATCGCGATGAGATCCTTGCGGTTCCAAACGTTGGGTGTCGGCATAAAAAATCAAAATGTGCTTCGGCGGGAACGGGAACGCCCCGCTTCGGAGTGCGGATTTTCGCCGATTTGCCCCGACGAGGCAACAGGAAACCTTCGCCGCCGCACGAAAAAAAAGCGTTCCCGCGACGTGCGCGCGGGAACGCTTTTCTTTTTTTCTTCCGGACGCGCCGGAAAATCTTCCGCTTACCAGTTTTCGGCGAGGAGCTCGAAGTGCGCCTGCGGGTGCGCGCACGCCGGGCAGAGAATCGGAGCCTCCGAGGCTTCGCAGATGAAGCCGCAGTTGCGGCAGCGCCACCAGACTTTGCCGTCCTTCTTGAAGACGGTGCCCTTTTCGAGATTGGCGAGCAGTCCGAGATAGCGTTTTTCATGCTGCTTTTCGGCGACGGCGACGTTGCGGAAGACGATCGCGATTTCCGGGAAGCCTTCCTGCTCCGCGATTTCCGCGAACTTCGGATAGTCGAGCGCCCATTCGTCGTGTTCGCCCGCGGCGGCGGCCTTCAGGTTTTCGGCCGTCGTGCCGATGACGCCCGCCGGGAACGCGCCGAACACTTCGAGCATTCCGCCTTCGAGGAACTTGAAGAAGCGCTTGCCGTGTTCCTTCTCCTGTTCCGCCGTTTCCGTGAAGATGTCGGCGATCTGGACGAATCCCTCGCTCTTCGCCTTGCTCGCGAAGAACGTGTAGCGCATGCGCGCCTGCGATTCGCCCGCGAAGGAATGCATGAGATTCTTTTCGGTTTGTGTGCCTTTGATGGATTTCATCGTTTTGTATCTTTCGTTTGAGTTGGAAAAAAATGTTCGAGAACCTGACCTTCAGTTTTTGTAATCATTATAATATCTGAATCTTTTTCGTAAAACGTTTTTTTTTCGAAGGCTCCTAAGACATCGCAGGCGGCGTTCCCGTCCGAACCTGCTCATTGACTTTTCACCAAAAGATGGTAGATTTGGCGGCAGTGATTGCAACCTCGTCACAGTTATTTTCGCCTAAAACCATCCTCTCTCATCTTTTTTACGGGGCTGTCATATTGTTTCTGTGCGTCTGGGGGTGTCCCGTCAACAAGCTCTTTCATGTCCATTGCCCCGCCTGCGGCACCACTCGCGCATGGATGTCCGTTCTTCGGGGAGACATTCATACCGCGTTCCTCTACAACGCCTTTTTTTGGATCCTGCCCTTCGTCCTGCTCTACGCGGCGCACATGAACTGCGATTTCGTGAAGAACGCCCGCTTCTCGAGACCGCTGAAGCTCCTCGTCATGCTGACGGGCGCGGCATGTTTCATCTATAACCTTTTCCGCATCGGCGGATTCGTCCGAATGCCTTGATTTTTTCTTCACTACAAAATCCTAATAAACAAAAATATGAATGCTGAAAAAGTAGATACGTTCATCGCGACCAAGCAGAAATATCTTCCTGCCGACAAACTCGCGATCATCAAACAGAAACTCGAATCCGCCGAGGATTCGAAGTCGATCATCGTCTCCTCGATCGAGATGAAAGATCCGACGATCGTTCTCGTCATCTCGCTCTTCCTGGGAGGCCTGGGCATCGACAGATTCATGATCGGAGACGTCGGCATGGGAATCCTCAAGCTGCTGACCGGCGGTCTCTGCGGAATTCTCATCATCCTCGACTGGTGCATCATCATGGGTAAGACCAAGGAATACAATTATAATCAGCTGATGGCCGTCCTCTGATGCGCTGAAAATCAGCTTTTCTCTGCGTTCCCGCGCTCGACGCAAGCCGTGCGCGGGAACGTTTTTTTTCGTGGGGCATCCGCGAAAAGGCGCTTCCGTGTTGAAAAAAAAGTCCGGATGCGTCATAAATTTCTCTCCTTTCGTTTCGGGGAATTAGCTCAGCGGATAGAGCAGCGGTTTTCTAAACCGCCGGTCGCAGGTTCGAATCCTGCATTCCTCGCCACTTCTCCGCGAAGGCTCGACTTTGCGGAAAAAACCGATACCCTTTGCGCTCCATGAGCGAGGAATTTAAGAAACAGGAATTTCGTCTTCAGGGCGTGGGCTGTTCTCCGGGAGTGGTGCAGGGAAAGGCGTTCGTGTTCCTGCAGCGCAGCATCGAGGAGGTGCCTTGCTACAAAATCGACGAAGCGGGCAAGGCCGACGAAGTGCGCCGCTTCGAAAAGGCCATCGAAGACACGCGCACGCAGATCGCCGGACTCGCCGACGACGTGCGTTCCCGCGGAGCGACCGCCGAGGCGGACATCTTCGACGCGCACCTGCTCGTTCTGGACGATCCCGCCATCGTCGGAGAAACGCTCAAGGCCATGGCGGCGACGAGCCTGAACGCCGAACACTGCTTCAATTCCACCGCGCGCCGCTACATCGAATTTTTCGATGGACTGGACGACAACTATCTGAAGGAACGCGTTTCGGACATCCGCGACGTCACCCAGCGCGTGCTGAAAAATCTGCTCGGCATCTCGCTTCAGGGCGCCTCGGAACGTTTCTCCCGCCGCGTCATCGTCGCGGAGGACCTCACGCCGTCGGAAACGACGACCTTCGAGCGCTCCAACGTGCTCGCGCTGCTCACGGACGTGGGCAACCGCACGAGCCACGCCGCGATCGTCGCGCGCGGAATGGGCATTCCCGCCGTCGTCGGCCTGCGCAACGCCTCGCTCCGCATCGCTCAGGACGACGACGTTCTCGTGGACGGGGAAAAAGGCATCGTCTACATCAATCCCTCGGAAAAGACGCTCGCGTGCTATTCGACGATTTCGCGTCAGCGTTCCCGCCTCGCCGCCGTCATCGAAAAGGAAATCGGCCTGCCCGACGTCACGAGAGACGGAAAGAAGTTTCATCTCGAGGCGAACATCAGCGGTCCCGCCGACGTCGAGGCGATGCGCAGAAACCGCCTGGACCACGTCGGACTTTTCCGCTCGGAAGGCATATTCCTGCGCTGCGACCGTTTTCCGAGCGAGGAGCAGCAGTTCGAGGAATACCGCGGCGCGGTCGCCGCGCTCCCGAAGACGAGCACGGTCACGATACGGACGCTCGACATAGGCGGGGACAAGCTCATTTCAAGCAGCCTTCTTTCCCGAGAGGAAAATCCGTTCATGGGGTTCCGCGCGATCCGCTTCTGCCTCGAGTTCCGCGACATCTTCAAGGACCAGCTGCGGGCGATCCTCCGCGCCTCCGCCTTCGGAAAAATCAGAATCATGTTCCCGATGATCAGCTCCGTCGCGGAAGTCGTCGCCGCCAAGGAGATCCTCGAGGAGGCGAAGGACGAACTTCGCGCCCGCGGCGCCGACTTCGACGAGGACATTTCCGTCGGCGCGATGATCGAAATTCCCGCCGCCGCCGTCATCGCCGAAAACATCGCCGAGGAAGTCGATTTCTTCAGCATCGGCACGAACGACCTCACGCAGTACACGCTGGCGGTGGACCGCGGGAACGAGAAGATTTCCCATCTCTACAATCCCTATCATCCGGCGGTGATCAAGCTGATCTACTACATCGTGAAGTCCGCGCATCGCCGCTCCATTCCCTGCGCCGTGTGCGGAGAAATCGCCGGCGATCCCGCGTTCGCTCCTCTGCTGCTCGGCATGGGCGTGGACGCGCTGAGCATGACCTCCGCCTGCGCGCCGAAAATCCGCTACATTCTCCGCCACACGGACACGGCGACGATGCAGAAGCTCGCCCGCAACGTGCTCGCCGAACCCGAACCGAAGAACATTCAGGAGCGCATGACGCTTTTCGTCAACTCCGTCCTTCCGGACGACGACGAGCCCACCCAGCCCTGAAATCTCGGAGGCGACGACGCCCGGAGCTCACGCTCCGGCCCGACGCGCTTCGAGAATCGCGCGGGAACGGTCGATCGCGGACTGCATGTCGCGGCAGATGTTTTCCGCGCCGATTTCGAGGTCGG
>JBJEVP010000312.1:0-4974 GCA_051884475.1 Candidatus Spyradosoma sp. | reverse complement strand
CGTTTCGCGCAAGAAAAAAAAGCAGGCGAAGATGAATGTCGAATCGGCGGCGGCGACGGTTTAACGGATAGTGGATAATGGATAGATGGATAATGGATAGTGGATAATGGATAATGGAGTGTTCAAAGTTTTTGCTCAGGCAAAAACCTTGGTGAGAACTATCCGTCATCCATTATCAGTTATCCATTGTTCCTCTCTCCGCTCCCCCATCATCCCTCCTCTTTCTTCCTCCTTCTTTCTCTCTCTTCTGCGCCTTGCCGGTTCAGATTTACTTTCTCTGACTTCGCGGTTTTCTTCGCGTTCTTCGCGTTGAAAGGAAAAACGTCGCTCACGCGGAAGCGACAGGAATGTCGCTTCTCCCAAAAACTTCTTTTTACTTCCATGACTTCCAGTGAAAAGAAGATGAGAGCTGAGAGATGAGAGCTTAGAGGAACAGAGACAGTGAATAACGGACAGTGAATAATGGATAATTGAGTGTTCAAAGTTTTTGCTCGGGCAAAAACCTCAGTGAGAACTATTCATTGTTCATTATCCGTTATCCATTATTGAAGCGGCGGGACGCCGCTTCTCCCGAATAAAAAAGCGTTCCCGCGAAACGAATCGCGGGAACGCTCTTCTTTAAGCTTTAAGCCTTAAACTTTAAGCTTTTTTTTTCTCAGTACATGCCTTCCATGCCGGCGCCCGGAGCGGGAGCGGCCTTGGGCTCTTCGGGAACGTCCGTGATCAGGCATTCCGTGGTGAGCAGCATCGAGGCGACGGAGGTCGCGGAGACGATCGCCGTGCGGGTGACCTTCGCGGGATCGACGACGCCGGCGGCGACGAGATCCTCGTAGGTGTCGGTCGCGACGTTGTAGCCGAAGTTGCCCTTGCCCGCGAGGACTTCCTTGACGATGAGGGAGCCTTCGACGCCCGCGTTTTCGCAGAGCGTGCGGAGCGGTTCCTCGATCGCGCGGCGGACGATCTTCGCGCCGGTCTTAACGTCGCCGTCGAGAGTGTCGATCAGCTTGTCCACGGCCTTCGCGGTGCGCAGCAGAGCGACGCCGCCGCCGGGAACGATGCCTTCTTCGACCGCCGCGCGCGTGGCGTGCAGCGCGTCGTCGACGCGGTCCTTCTTTTCCTTGAGTTCGGCTTCGGAAGCCGCGCCGACCTTGATGACGGCGACGCCGCCCGCGAGCTTGGCGAGGCGTTCCTGCAGCTTTTCGCGGTCGTAGTCGGAGGTCGTCTCTTCGATCTGACGGCGGATCAGCTTGACGCGGCCCTGGATGTCGGAGGACTTGCCGGCGCCTTCGATGATCGTCGTGTTTTCCTTGTCCACGACGACGCGCTTCGCCTTGCCGAGATCGGCGATCGTGATGCTTTCGAGCTTGATGCCGAGGTCTTCCGTGATGAACTTGCCGCCGGTGAGGACGGCGATGTCTTCCATCATGGCCTTGCGGCGGTCGCCGAATCCCGGCGCCTTGACCGCGCAGACGTTGATGGTGCCGCGGATCTTGTTCACGACGAGGGTCGCGAGCGCTTCGCCGTCCACGTCTTCGGCGACGATGAGGAGCGGCTTGCCCGCCTTGGCGACTTCCTGCAGAATCGGGAGCAGGTCCTTCATCGAGGAGATCTTCTTTTCAAAGAGCAGCAGGTAGGGATCGTCGAGCACGCATTCGAGCGATTCCGCGTTCGTGCAGAAGTAGGGGGAAAGGTAGCCCTTGTCGAACTGCATGCCCTCGACGACGTCGAGCGTCGTCTCGATGGTCTTGGCTTCCTCGACGGTGATCGTGCCGTCCTTGCCGACCTTGCCCATCGCCTCGGAGATGATTTCGCCGATTTCGGAATCCCAGTTGGCGGAAACGGTCGCGACCTGCTTGATTTCGTCGGAGTTCTTGATCTTCTTCGCGGAAGAGGCGAGTTCCTTGGTGATCGTCTCGCAGGCGGCGTCGATGCCGCGCTTGACGAAGATCGGGTTCGCGCCGGAGGAAACGCTCTTGAGGCCTTCCTTGTAGATGGCTTCGGCGAGCACGGTGGCGGTCGTCGTGCCGTCGCCCGCCTTGTCGGCGGTCTTGGAGGCGACTTCGCGCACCATCTGCGCGCCCATGTTTTCGAAGGCGTCGGAGAGCTCGATTTCCTTGGCGACGGAAACGCCGTCCTTGGTCACTTTCGGAGCGCCGTACTTCTTGTCGATCATCACGTTGCGGCCCTTCGGTCCGAGCGTGATCTTGACGGCCTTCGCGAGCGTCTGCACGCCGGCGAGAATTTTGCGGCGGCCGGCTTCATCAAAGAGAATCTGTTTTTTTGCCATGATTTTTTTGTTCTTTCTGAAAAAAAATTTTAGGAAAAGCGGTGAAATCAGCCGAGCACGGCGAGGATTTCGTCTTCGCGGACGAGGATGTACGCCACGTCGTCGATCTTGACTTCGGTGCCGGAGTATTTGCCGATCAGCACCTTGTCGCCGACTTCGACGTTGAATTCGACTTTCTTGCCGTCTTCGACCTTTCCGGTGCCGAGGGCGACGACCTTCGCCTCCATCGGTTTTTCCTTCGCGGAATCGGGGATGATGATCCCGCCCTTGATTTCCTCCGCGGCTTCGCAGCGCTTCAGGAGAACGCGGTCGCCGAGAGGCTTGACGTTAACGGAACAGCCGCCTTTGCAGCAGCATTTTTCTTTTTTGTCTTTGCTCATATAAGAATGATTGGATAAACGGTTGAAATTTGAAACTGTTCGATGATAATGCACGCGGCGTGCCAAGTTTCCGGAAAACCCGCGTTCCCGCATAAAATCGACGTTCCCGCGGATTTTCGGCGAAAACGCTTCACAGGGCGCGGGAACGCCCGCGAGGGAAAATGGGCATGGCACACTTCGGACGCGAAAAGCGCCGAGGAACGAAGGCGGCGGATAATGGATAGTGAATAATGAATAACGAACAGTTCTCACCAAGGTTTTTGCCCGGGCAAAAACTTTGAACACGCAATTATTCACTATCCCTTATCCGTTATTCGCTGTCTCTTTTCCTCTAAGCTCTCATCTCTCACCTCTCATCTTTTTTCACTGGAAGTCATGGAAGTAAAAAGAAGTTTTTTTGGGAGAAGCGGCGCCCCGCCGCTTCGTCAGTGGATGACGGATAGTGCTCACCAAGGTTTTTGCCTGAGCAAAAACTTTGAACACGCAATTATTCACTATCCCTTATTCATTATTCACTGTCTCTGTTCCTCTAAGCTCTCATCTCTCCCCTCTCCTCATTCTTTTCCCTCTCCTCATTCTTTTCCTCTTCCGTTTCTTTCCGGTTCAAAAATCGGCTTGCCAGACGCGCGGGAAAGGGATTTGATTCATTTCTACATTCAACGCCCTGTTCGTCTAATGGTTAGGACAGCAGAACCTCATTCTGAGAATAGCGGTTCGATTCCGCTACGGGGTGCCACTTTCCTTCCCGCGCGCAGAAGCGCGGGATTTTTTTTGTGCTCAGGGCTGGAAGCTCTCCGCGTACTGCGTGAAGCGCGCGCCGCGCTCGGCGTAGCCCGAAAACATGTCGAAGCTCGCGAAGCCGGGCGAAAACAGCACGACCGCGTCCGCGCCCGAAGACAGCGCCGCACGGCCCGCCGACGCGACGGCGCCCTGCAGCAGCGGACAGACTTCCGCGGGAACGCCGACGGACGCGAACGCAGCGCGCAGCTCCTCCGCCGTCCGGCCGATGAGAAACGCACGTTCGACGCGCGGAGCGATCGACTTCGCGAATCCGGCGACGTCGCCGCCCTTGCCCAGCCCTCCGCCTATCCAAAAGATTTTCTTCCCGGGAAACGTCTCGAGCGCGGCGCGGACGGCGTGAAAATTCGTGCCCTTGGAATCGTCCCAGAACTCCGTGCGCGGCGTTCCGTCCCCGCCGACGACGCGCACGCGGGCGAGCCTGTGTTCCCGCGCCGGGAACGCGAGCGCCGCCGCCTCCAGGTCCTTTTCGCGCAGGCCTACGGAGAGCCAGAAGCGGCGCGCGAGCGCATAGTTCTCCGCCTGCGGGAACGTCGCGAAAATGCTGCCCTCGGGGATTTTTCCCGCGACTTCGGCGCGCGTCGCGACCTGCGTCCACGCGGGCAGCGCCACGCCGAAACGCTTCGCCGCCTCGACGACGCTTTCGCCGACGACCAGCGTGCGCTTCGCGAGCACGGCGCGCACGCACGGATCGTCCTCCTGAGGAAAATCGCCGACGACGAGGCGCAGGCGTTCGAGACATTCGACGAGACGGAATTTCGCGCGGAAGTAATTCTCCGCCGAGCCGTGGCGGTCGATGTGATCCTCGTCGAAATTCGTCCAAAGCACGCAGCGCGGCGAAAAGTAGCGCAGTTCCTCCGCCTGGAAGGAACTGATTTCGCACACGGGGCGGAAGCTCGCGGAGGAAGAATGAGAAAGCATGCGCGTCATCGGCACGCCGTTGTTGCCGACGGCGAGCGAATCGCGGCCGACGCGGCGAAGCGCGAACGCGAGAAACTCCGTCAGCGTCGTCTTGCCGTTCGTTCCCGTGACGGCGGTGAGCCCGAGCCGCGCGTCCGCGCGCGCCAGGAAATCCGCGGGCGATTCGCCCTCGCGCGGTCTGAGCGGCGGAAGCGCGCCCTGCCAGAAAAGCGCGGCGAAATCCGGCTCGCCCAGACAGAGCAGACCCGCGCGGCGCGCGGTCTCCTTCCAGGGGTGCGACTGCGGAAATCCCGGACTGCACACGACGAGATCGTGAAGCGCCGCCTCCGCCATGTCGAAGCGCGTTCCCGCGCCCTCGGCGGCGCGGTCGTAGATCACGGAAGAAAAGCCGTTCCCGCGCAGAAACTCCTCGACGGCCCTGCCGCTGACGCCGCCGCCGAAAATCGCGACCGGCTTTTCGAGTTTTTTTTCCAGAATCTTGGGAATGTCCATGGCGGAAGAAAATCGGAAATGAAAAAATCAGAAACGGGAAATCTCCGCGCTCAGCGCATCTTCAGCGAAATCAGCGCGAGCACGGCGAGCGCGAGC
>JBJEVP010000311.1:16227-19262 GCA_051884475.1 Candidatus Spyradosoma sp. | reverse complement strand
CGGTCATCAGGGTCTGCGCCCCTTGAATCGCCTCTCGGCTTTTTTCGGTAAATTTATTGAAATCCATAATGCCCCTCCCTGTTGCACCCCCCGTGCCAATTCGTCGGGGCGCGCGCGGGAACGCCCGGTTCTCCCGCCGCGTTCTTTGCCTTGCGGCGGCGAGCGGGCTTTGTTTGAATGGGCGGAAACTATGAGCAACGCCACTCCTCTGCAGATCCGCATGAAGAAACTCGTTCCCGCCGCCGTCGTTCCCGCGTACGCGAAACCGGGAGACGCGGGCATGGACCTCACGGCGACGTCGGTCGAGTTCGACTCCGCGACGCGCAAACTCAAAGTCGGCTTCGGGCTGGCGATGGAAATTCCGGCGGGACACGTCGGCCTGCTGTTCCCGCGAAGCTCCGTGCACAAGACGGGGCTCGTGATGTCCAACTGCGTCGGCGTGATCGACTCGGGCTACCGCGGCGAAGTGCGCTCGGTGTTTTACGTTCCCGAAGGCGCGAAGCCCTACGCCGTCGGCGACCGCTGCGCGCAGCTCATCGTGATGCCGTTCCCGCAGGTCCGCGCCGTCGAGGCGGACGAGCTTTCCGACACGGAACGCGGCGCGGGAGGCTTCGGCTCCACCGGCGCGTGAAATCCGGCAAAGAAAAAAAACAGGCGAAAAATGAATATTCGAGCGAAATACAGCCGCGAATGGCGCGACCGCATGGGAATCATCCTGCTGCTGATCGTCGGCAGCTCCGGATGGTTTTTCTACGACGGGCTCGTCGCCTATCCGAAATACAACGAAGGCGCCGCCGCCTACGCTCAGCTCGCGGAAATGGTGCGGGAAGAAGGCTTCTCCGACTCGGACGCGGAGAAGGAAGCGGCGGAACGCTGGGAAAAATGCGCGGCGGATTTCTCCGGCGACCCGAAGGAGCCGCCGAAGCACGCGAAGAACGTCGATCAGCAGATTCATTTCGGCGTCGGGCTCGCGGTTCTCGCGCTCGCCTTCCTCGCCTGGGCGCTGCGCGAAATGCGCCGCGTCATCCGCGCCGACGACGAGAAATTCGACGGCCTCACGACCGCGTTCCCGCCGTTCAACGGCCGCGTGAGCGTGAAGTTCGACTCCGTCTTCGGAATCGACCGCCGCAAATGGAACAACAAGGGCATCGCGGTCGTGCACTACAAGGACGAACACGGCCGCCGTCGCCGCGCGCTCATCGACGACTACAAATACGCGGGATCGGAAGCCATTCTCGAACGCTGCGAAAAAGTGATCGAGGAAAAGAAGGAAACGAAAAACAGGAACTGAAAGTCGGACGTCGCTCTTCCGACGCGCCGAAAGCGTCCCCGAAAGACTAGCAATTTTTTCATGATCGAATACAACGGAGTTCTTCTCATCGACAAACCGAGCGGATGGACGTCTCACGACGTCGTCGCGAAACTGCGCGGCATTCTGCGCACGCGCCGCGTGGGACACGCGGGAACGCTCGACCCGCTCGCGACCGGCCTGCTCGTCGTCCTCGTCGGGAACGCGTGCAAGGCCTCGCAATACCTGATGAGCCAGGGAAAAATCTACGAGGGGGCGTTCCGTCTCGGACGCGTGACGAACACACAGGACTCCGACGGCGAAATCATGGAGGAAAATCCCGTTCCCGCGGACATCACTCCGGAAAAAATCGCCGAGGCGATGCGTTCGATGCTCGGCGACCAATACCAGACGCCGCCGATGTTTTCCGCGATAAAAATCAACGGTCAGCCGCTCTACAAAATGGCGCGCAAGGGCCAGGAAACCGAACGCGAGCCGCGCTTCATCCGCATTTCCTCGTTCGAGCTGCTCGGCGCGGACCTCCCCGAAGCGCGCTTCCGCGTGGAATGCACGAAAGGCACCTACGTGCGCACGCTCGCGCATGACCTCGGACGCAGGCTCGGGCCGGGCGCGACGCTCACAGCGCTGCGCCGAATCGCCTCCGGCGACCACGACGTCGCCGACGCGGTCACGCTCGAAGCGCTTCAGGCGATGACGCCGGAAGAAATCGCGAAACGCCTCATCGACGTGCGTTCCTGCGTGCCCTCGCACGCGCTCTGACGCCGGCGTTCCCGCCTCATTTCACCGAAAAAAAAGACGCGGACGATGGAGCTTCTCGCCTCGATAGGACTCGGCGCGGCGCTGGCGGTGGACGCCTCCGCCGCCGCGTTTTCGTGCGGACTTTCGGCGAAGACGCACCGCCCTTCCTGCCCGCTGAAGCTCGCCGCCGTCACGGGAGCGTTTCAGGGACTCATGCCGCTCGCGGGATTTTTCGCGGCGGGAAGCGTCGTGCGCTTCGTCGGCGAATGGTCTCCGAGAATCGCGTTCGCGGTGTTCCTCGTCCTCGGAACCATCTTCATCCGCAACGCCTGGACGGAGCAGGAAAAAAGCGCCTGTTCGGGCTGTTCGCGCTGCGTGGCCGATTCCTGGAAAGGCGTGCTCGCGCTCGGAGTGGCGACGAGCATCGACGCGCTCGCCGTCGGCGCGGGAATCGCCTGCGCGGTCGAACCGGCGGCGCGCGCGGGAACGTTTCCGGCGACGCTCGGGGAAAAGATCTTCGTTCCCGCCGCGATCATCGCGGGAACGACGTTCCTGTGCGTGCTCGCGTCGTTTTACGCGTCGCGCATCTTCCGTCGCCTTCCCGTGCGCGTCCTCGGCACCGCGGCCGGGCTGATTCTCGTCGCGCTCGGATTCCGCGCCCTGTTCTTCTGAAACCTGAAAAATCTTTTTGCCTTCGGTGCACTTTTTTATTGAGGCATCGCGGAAACCGCGCGGAATAAAAAAATCTGTTGACGACCGCCGCGAAAAAGGATTTCCTTAGTTCCTAATTTTCGGCTTCACGGAGAGATGACAGAGTGGCCGATTGTGCAGCACTGGAAATGCTGTGTACCGCAAGGTACCGAGGGTTCGAATCCCTCTCTCTCCGCCACTTTCGTGCGACGCGCCCGCTTTCGGGCGCGTCGTTTTTTTGTGCCCGCCGCGCGACGCGAAAAATTCCGGGCTTGCCTTTTGTTTTTTTTTGCTAAAA
>JBJEVP010000311.1:0-16127 GCA_051884475.1 Candidatus Spyradosoma sp. | reverse complement strand
CCCGCCGCGCGACGCGAAAAATTCCGGGCTTGCCTTTTGTTTTTTTTTGCTAAAAGAGATTTTAGAAAATGAGACATTCCATGCAGGATTTCTCTTTTTCGCGAACAAACATCAAAAAAACCTCATAATTCAAAGCAATATGAACACCACTCAAAAAACATTGGCGGCCTGCGCCGCTCTGATTCTCGTTCCCGCGTCCGGCGCATTCGCGCAGGAAAACGCCCCGGGCAGACCGTGGGAATACTCCGTTTCGGTATCGCCCTTTTTCGGGTGGGGACAGAAAAAACTGGACTCCGAAGACCTGGACAAGTTGGACATCGCCGGCGTCGGCGTGAAGGCTTCCGCGGTCATCAGGGAGAGCATTCTTCCCGGCGCGAAACTTTTCCCGGAAATCTTCGGGCTCGTGAACATCGGCGGCGGTTCGCTCGACCAGACCTGGTATTATTACGGCGGTTCGTATGAACAGAACTACGACCTGACGACGATGCAGGCCGCGGTCGGCGCGAACCTGCGCCTGGAAATCAACGACCGCGTTTCCGTCTTCGGCGGAGTCCGCGTCGGTCTGACTTACGAGAATCTCGAAGTCGAGTCCCGTTATGTGGAATACGGATACCGCAGCTACAGCGATTCATGGGAAGAAGCGGATGTCGGAATCAACTACGGCGTCGGATTCGGCGCGGACGTCAGAATCAACGATCACTCCGGCGTGACCGTGGCGCTCGACTACGTCGGCTCCACGGCACAGCCCGAATTCGACATCTACGGAGAAAAGGCCGAGGCGGAAAAGCAGTCCTACATCATGCTTTCCGTCGGCTACAAGTACACGTTCTGAAGCGCGTCGGGCGAAAGCCGAAAGAAAGACTCGCGGGGCGCACGGCGTTCCCGCGAGTTTTTTTTTTCGTTGCAACGGGCGTTCCTGCGACGAAAATTGAAGCCGTTATGATTTACGATTCCCGCCGCTTTTTGCTCATCGCCGGACCCTGTTCCCTGGAATGCGAAACCGTCTGCCGCGCCGTCGCGGACAAGCTCACGGAGCTGCGCTCGGCGTTCCCGCAGCTGAACGTCGTCTTCAAGGGCTCTTTCGACAAGGCGAACCGCACGTCCCTCACCGGAGCCCGCGGCCCGGGCATGGACGCGGGGCTGGAACTGCTCGCGATGGTGAAGAAGGAATACGGCTTCCCCGTGCTCACGGACATTCACGAGGCGGGACAGTGCGCACGCGTCGCGCAGGTCTGCGACGTGCTGCAGATTCCCGCCTTCCTCTGCCGCCAGACGGACCTGCTCGTCGCCGCCGCGAAGACCGGGCGCTGCGTGAACGTGAAGAAGGGCCAGTTCCTCTCCCCGCAGGAAATGCGCTACGTCTACGACAAGCTCGCGCTCTCGGGCGCACGCGAAATCTGGCTCACGGACCGCGGCACCGCTTTCGGCTACCAGAATCTCATCGTGGACATGCGCTCCTTCGCCATCATGGGCAAGACGGGCAGCCCGACGATCATGGACGCGACGCACAGCGTGCAGCTTCCCGGCGCGATGATGGGCGCCTCCGGCGGACAGCGCGAATTCGTTCCCGCGCTTTCCCGCGCGGCGGTCGCGGCGGGAGCGGACGGGCTCTTCATCGAGACGCACCCCGATCCCGCGAAGGCGATTTCCGACGCGGCGACGCAGCTCCCGCTCTCGGAGCTGGGCGCGCTCATTTCCGACTGTCTCGAAATCCGGGCGATCGTGAAGGGCTCCGCGCGCAGTCTGTGACGCGCCTCCGGTTCCCGATTCCCGGCCTCCGGTCCTTTCCGGAATCAGACCATGAGCGAAGAATACAAATGTGACATCTGCGGCGCTCCGGCGACCGTGCATCTGACGCAGATCGTGGACGGAAAAATCCACAAGGTGCACCTCTGCGAAAAATGCGCGGCGAAAAGCAAAGTCGCCGAGCTGCCGATTCTGAAATTTACGGAAATGCTCGCCAAGACGCTGGCGGCGGGAGGGAAAAAGGCGGCCCAGGAAATCGCGTCCACGGAATCCGCCGGACGCGCGCCCGCGAAAGTCTGCCCCCTCTGCGGCATGACGGACGTCGTCTTCGAGAAGAAGCGCCTGATCGGCTGCCCGCACTGCTACGAAGTCTTTTCCGAAGAAATCGACGCGCTCCTGCCCGAAATCCAGCCCGGGCACGACTACCGCGGAGACGCGGCGAAGAGCGCCGTTCCCGCGGGAAAGCCCGACGGCGGGAAAAAGCCGGGCGAAGGCGCGCCCTCCGAATCGGGGGCGGGCGTTCCCGTCTCGCTCGACGCGCTGCGGCGCCGCCTGCAGTCCGCCGTCGCCGCCGAGGACTACGCGCTTGCGGCGCGCCTGCGCGACGAAATCCGCCGCGCGGAAAAGCCCGCCGCGACCGAGAAATCGAAAGCCGCGAAAAAACCGGGCGCGCGACGCTCCCGCCCGCGAAAAAAATCTTCGGAGGGAGGCAAGGCGTGAGGACTTCGTTCGACGAATTTCTGGTCGAAACCGAAGGCGCGGGAGCGCGGACGGAATCCGCGCCGTGCGTCCTGGGCGTGCGCGTGCGCCTCGCCCGCAATCTCGCGGGAACGCCGTTTCCGCATTGGGCGAACGACGCCCTCCGCCGCGAGGCCGCAGAAAAAATCGCCGCCGCCGCGGAAGGCCTTCCCGAGTTCGCGGACGCGTTCCGCTTCGACGCCTCCGCCGACTCTCCCGAAAGAAATTTCCTGATCGAGCGCCGCCTCGTTTCTCCGGACCTGAAAGGCCCGGGAAGCGGCGCCGTCGTTTCGCGCTTCCGCGACGTCTCGCTGATGCTGAACGAGGAGGACCACCTGCGCCTGCAGGTCTTCGCGCCCGCGGACGACTTCGGCGACGCGTGGGCCAAGGCGCGCGCGCTCGACAAGGCGCTCGCGGAAAAGCTCGATTTCGCCTTTTCCGAAAAATACGGCTTTCTGACCGCGTGCCCGACTAACGCGGGAACGGGCCTGCGGATTTCCGTGATGCTGCACCTGCCGGGCTTCGTCATGGAGGGACAGACGGAAAAGATCCTGCGCGCGCTGGACGCCGTGGGGCTCGCCGCACGCGGTTTCCGGGGCGAAGGCTCGGAGACGAACGGCTGCGTCTTTCAGATTTCCAACCGGCACACGCTCGGCGTCAGCGAGGCGGGAACGCTCGCGCTGATGCGGCGCTGGACCCGGGACATCGTCGAGCAGGAGCTCGCCGCGCGCCGCCGAGTGTTCGCGCGGGAACGCGAACGGCTCGCCGACCGCATCGCGCGCGCCTACGGCATGCTGCGTTTCGCGGTCGCGCTCTCCATGGAGGAGTCGCTCGAACTGATTTCGCTTCTGCGCGCCGCCTGCGACGCCGGATTTTTCCCGACGGGAACGCGGGAGCGGCTCGACGAGCTTTCGGTCGAGACCGGGACCGCCCACCTCGCCTGCAGGGCGAAATTCAGAGGCGAGCCCTGCGACGAATCCCGCGAAAATCTCTTGCGCGGACGCCTGTTTCGTGAGACGCTTTCAGCCGTCCGCCCCCCGGATTTCTCGGACTTTCTGAATTAAGAAAAAAAACGCAAGCGCGCCCCGCATGTTCACCGCCCCGCAGAAGAAAACGCCTTGGCTCGTCGCCGGAAAGAGCGACACGGGCATCGCGCGGCATACGAACGAAGACGCGTTTTTCTGCGGTTTCCCGTCGGGCGGGAGCGGATTCGCCGTGATAGCCGACGGCGTCGGCGGGCTGGAGTTCGGCGAGCGCGCGAGCTCGACCGCCGTCGAAGGCGTGAGAAGACATTTCGAGAAAACGGAATTTCCCGTTCCCGCGAAGCCGGACTTCGCCGCGCTGTTCCGCGCTTTGGACGCGGAGATCGAGGCGCTCGGCGAAAAGCTCGTCCCCGGGTTCTGCATCGCCTCGACGCTCGACGTCGTCGCCGCCGGAGCGGACGCCGTGCTGCATTTCGCGCACCTGGGCGATTCCGGAATCTTCATGCTCCGCGGGAACGAGCTGACGCGGCTTTCCGAGGAACATACGCTCGCCGCCGAAGAACGCGCGCGCGGGAACCGGGATTTTCCGCCCGTCTACAACAACACGCTCACGCGAGCCCTCGGAATCGGCGTCGATCCGAATCCTCAGGCGTTTTCCCTGCAGACGCGTCCCGGCGACCGTTTTCTGCTCGCGACGGACGGAATCACGCGCGCGCTTCCGCCGGAGAAAATCGCCGCGCTCGTCGGAAACGCGCCCTCGCCCGAAGCCGCCGCCGACGCGCTCGTCGCCGCCGCGAACGAAGCGGGCGGGCACGACAACGCGACCGCCGTGCTCCTCTTCGCCTGACGCCCGGCGTTCCCGCAAAAGAATTTTTCGTTTCCAATGACGCTCACACTGCTCATCGACTACATCGGAACCTTCGCGTTCGCGATTTCGGGAATCCGTCGCTCCTCGGCGAAGCATTTCGACCTTTTCGGCGCCTACATCGTCGGGCTGGCGACGGCCTGCGGCGGCGGCACCCTGCGCGACATCATGCTCGGGCAGTCTCCGTTCTGGATGTGCTCGAAGGAGCCGTTCTGGACGGGCGGATATTTTTACCTGCTCGTCGTCGCGTTCGCGCTCGTGCTCGTTTCCGCGCTGGGGCGCTGGCTGCTGCGCATGAACGATTCGATCTTCATGTTCGACGCGATCGGGCTCGGCATGTTCACGGTCATCGGCATCGAAAAGGCGCTCGACTACGGCTTCCCGATCTGGGTCGCGATTCTGATGGGCATGATCACGGGTGCCGGCGGAGGCGTTTTCCGCGACATCTTCATCAACGTCGAGCCGCTCATCTTCCGCAAGGACATCTACGCGCTCGCGTGCGTGTTCGGCGGAATCGTGTTCGCCGTCTGCGTCGAAGGTCTCGGAATGGACAGGAACGCGGCGACGGTGCAGCTGCTCACCGCCGTGAGCGTCATCGTGCTGCGCTGCCTCGCGATGAAATACCACGTCAGCCTGCCGACGCTCCGACGCGACGTCGCCGAGCACGACGAGGCGGACCTTCCGAACGCCGAGGAGCTGAAGCGCCTGCACCGCTTCGACGGAGAATGAGAAAGGATTTCCTTTCCCGTTCCTCCCGAACAAAAAAAAGCGTTCCCGCGCGGGAACGCTTTTTTTTTGCGCGCGTGAGTCTCAGCGGGCGGAAAGCGTCCTGCGGATGTTTTCGGAAATCTCCGCGATGGTGCCGAGGCTGTCGATGTGGAAATACGGGAACACGCCCTTGAGCGATTCGAGCGGGCGAAGCGTCATTTCCTCGAAGACGCGGTAGCGCGTGCGCGTCTTTTCCGGATCGAGATCGGTCTCGCGCACGGGCAGTCCCTGCGCCTTCATTTCGCGGCCGCGCTTGAGCTGACGCTCGACGCTTTCGTGCTCCGTGACGAAGAGCATCAGAATGTTGAAGGAAGGCTTCGCGAACTTCTCCGGCGCGGAAGCGTGGAGCGCGTCGAGCTTCTTCTTCAGCAGCTTGAGACAGGCGACCTGCCCCGCCGTGCGCGGAAAACCGTCCACGAGAACGCCGTCGCGGTATTCGGGGCGGACGAGCCGGCGGAACAGCAGAGAGATGACGTCCTTGTCGCCGACGAGCGCGCCGGAATCCTTGATCGCCTTCATCTCGGGCGTCTGCAGAAGATCGCTCATCACGACGGGCGCCGCGGAGTAGCCGAGCGCGCCGAGAATCGCGTCCGTCTGCGTGCCCTTGCCCGCGCCGGGAGCGCCGTTGAGCCAGAAAATTTCCCGCGGGAACGTCAGAGCGTCTCCGCCGAGCTCTTTTTCGAGCCCGCTCCAGATCGCGTCGAAAAGCGCGACGGCTTCGGGACTGTTTTCGTCGGTTGCTTCGAATTTCTCACTCATAGGATATGAAAAAATTGGCGGGAGTTTACATTTTTTTCCGAACTTCGGCCAACAAAAAAACGGCGTTCCCGCGCGCGCGGAAAACGCCGTCTTCTCGCGGGAACGCCCGCGCCGCCGTCATTCGGCGGACGCGGTGATGCCGTGAAGCACGTTGATCGCGTTCCAGTCGGGATCGCGGCCGACGAAGTCGCGGAAGAGCACGGCGGCGTCTTCAGTGTCGCCCTTTTCGAGGATTTTTCTGCGGAAATCCATGCCCTTGTCGTAGTTCAGCGAGCCGTCCGCGTTTCTGAAGACGGAGAAGAACGCGTCGGCCTCGAGCGCCTCGGCCCACTTGTAGGAATAGTAGCCGGAAGCGTAGGCGACGGGCGCGCGGAACAGGTGCGTGAAGCGGTTCAGATTCGTGTTCGGCACGGGATTCTGCGCCCACGTGAAGTCCTTCGCGAGCTCGACGCCGACGTCGTTGAGCTTTTTCCCGCCGACGAGAACGTCCGTCGCGTTCATGTGCAGATAAAGATCGGTGTAGGCGAAGCCGAGCTGGCGCATCTGCGTGTAGGCGGCCTGGAAGTTGCGCGCGCGGATCATCTTTTCGAGCACGTCCTGCGGGAGCGGCTCGCCGGTCTTGTAATGCCTGGCGAAGGAGGCGAGCACCTCGGGCTCCCAGGTCCAGTTCTCGTTGATCTGCGAAGGCAGTTCGACGAAGTCCCAGGCGACGCTCGTGCCGTTGAGCGCGGGCACTTCGACGTTCCCGAGCAGGTGGTGCATGAGGTGGCCGAACTCGTGGAAGATCGTCTCGACGTCGTAGTGCGTGAGCAGCGCGGGCGTGTCGCCGACGGGCGCGGTCATGTTCCCGCAGACGAGGCCGTAGTTCACTTCCCCGCGGGAACGGTCGCCGGCGAAGCAGGGATTCATCCACGCTCCGGCGCGCTTGGATTCGCGCGGATACCAGTCGGTGTAGAACACGCCGAGACGCTTGCCGGTCGCCTCGTCATAGAGCGAATAGAACTTCACTTCCGGGTGCCAGACCTCGAACGTTCCCGCGGGAACGCTCTTGCCCGAACCGGGCTCGACGTACGCGGTCGGCTCCTCGACGATGCGGAGGCCGTAAAGTTTTTCCGTGAGCGAAAAAAGCCCCGCCATGACCTGCTCCATCGGGAAATACGGCTTCACGGAGTCGGCGTCGAAGTCGTAGTTGGCGCGGCGCATCTTTTCCGTCCAGAACGCGAGGTCCCACGGCTTGAAGTCGCCGCCGTCGTAGGCGGGATCGTTCGCCTTGCGGAACGCCTTCAGCTCGGCGTATTCACGCTCGAAGGCGGGCTTCGTCGCGGCCTGAAGCCCCCGCACGAACTCGAACGCGTTCTCGCCGCTCTTCGCCATGCGGCGCTTGAGCACGAGATCGGAGAAATTCTTTTCGCCGAGGATTTCGGCCTCGCGCTGGCGCAGGGCGAGAATGCGGAGCATGATTTCGGCGTTGTCGTATTCGCCGCCGACGCAGACCGAATTGGTCGCCGTCCAGATTTCGCGGCGCAGCGCCTCGTCTTCAAGATACTTGAGCGCGGGCCCGTAGGAAGTGGGCTGCAGCGTGAAGAGCCACGCGGGATTCTCCTCCGACGCGAGCCCGGCCTTCTTCGCGGCTTCGAACGCGGCGGCCTTGTCGGACTCCGGCAGCCCCGCGAGCAGCGACTCGTCCGTCACGAGCTTGCGGAAGGCGTTCGTGGCGTCGAGCACGTTCTGCGAGAACGTCTGCGTGATCGTCGTGAGCTCCTTGGAGATTTCGGCAAGCTCGCGCTTCTGTTCCGAGGGAAGATCGGCGCCGCCGTCGCGGAAGGAATCGACGATTTTCTTCAGATAGCGCGCCTTCTGCGGAGAAAGATTCTTCGCGTCCTCGGTCTCGGAATAGGCCTTGAGCACCTTCCACAGCCGGGGATCCAGCCCGATGTTGGTCTCGAACTCGGAGACCTTCGGGAGAATCTCGGCGTAGGCGGCGCGGAACTCGTCGGACATCAGCACGCTTTCGAGATGCGTGACTTTTCCCCACACGAAATCGAACTCCGACATCACGTTCCAGTAGGCGCCGACGGTGTTGTCGTAGGTCAGCGCGCCGGGAACGTCCGTCGGGAGCGAGGCGATCTTCTCGATGTTCGCGCGGGCGCGCGCCAGCTCGATCGTCATGTCGGGAACGATCTTGTCCGGCGTGAGCCGGGACCACGCGATGTTGAGCGAACGGTCGAGGAAAGGATGCTCCGCCTCCGGCGCTTCATCGGCGGGAACGGCGGTCTGCGCGGGAACGAGACGCGCCGCGGGAACGCTCTCGGGCGAAGTGACCGCGGTCGCGCTCTCCGAAGTCTCGGTGGTCCCGCAGGACGCGAGGAACGGCAGAGTCGCCAAAATCGAAAGAGGAATCAATGTGTTTCGGATCTTCATAATAGAACGCTCATTCTAAAAAAGAATCTCCTCAGGGAGCAAGAGGGAATTACGCCCGAAACGAGAGAGATTGCCTTCAAGCGAAAACCGCCTTTCGCGATCAGCGTTTCCGCCTGTGCGGTGAGCGTGCCGAAAGTTCCGCTTGCGGTGGCGGACATTTTTTCGGCCATGCCCTCAAAGCGCCCTCCGGCTTCCGTCGTCGCGAGGATCGCTGCGGCGACTCTGCCGAACTCCAGCTCTCCGGTCTGCGCCATTTTTCGGATTTCCGCCTCGCTCATGCCGAGCTCCGTCGCGAGGGGCTCGTAGAGGTTCACGCCTTTCTGGGCGAACATGTCGAGGAAACCCGCCTCGAACCGACCGCTCGCCTGCGCCTTCGTGAACTGTTCGACGAGCATGTTCACGTCGACGCCCGTTCCCGCGGAGATGTCGTGAAAGGCCTTCGTCCAGCGGCTGACATTGTCCGTCGATTTGAACACGCTCGCGAGGCGCCCTGCGACGGAGGCGAGCTGTTCGAAGCTCTGCGTTCCGTTCGCCGCCTGATCGCGCAGTTCTTCGCAGAGCGCTTTCGACTGCTCCAGCCCGCCGATCAACGGCGCGAGCCGCGTTGCCGCGTCCTCGAACCGCGCCGCCTGTGACCAGGCGGATGAGAATAATTCCACAATTCGGCGCATTCCATGCATCGCGACCGTAAATGAAGCCGCATGTTCCATCCACGTTTTTTTCACGCGTGCCGCCGTTTCCTCGACGCCTTTCACGATTTTTTCGTTTGCTTCCCGGATCGCGGAGATGTCCGTTCCGAATCTGAATAAAACGTCTGTTCCCGTCATTTTGTTGACTTTTTTTCCGGTTAAATTAAATTTTGAAGTATGGATTTCTTGATGTGGTGTGTCGTATTCCCTGCCGCCTGTCTTTCCGCGCTGAAAAAGACAAGCCCCGCAGTGTTTGCTTTCATTTCGGACATCGCTAAGTTTTTCTTATTGATTGTTATTGTTTCGGTTCCGTTTTCGCTTTTCGGGTTCTGGATTGGGCTTTTGTGTCTGCTCGCCGTTCCCTTCCTTGTTTTCGGTTTTTGTTATCTCGTCTTTCTCCTTGAGGATAGGGCTTACACTCACGGACGGAAGAACGGCGAGAAGAGATGATTCAATCCTCCGTTTCCTTCAGCACGAAAACGACGTCCCTGCCGTCCTTGCGCCTCTCCGAATAGCACGACGGCCTCACAAAAAGGTTGCAACTTCCTGGAACGCTCGAAAACGCGCAGCCCCTGCAGTGGTCGAAAGTCTTCGCGACGTAGCGCTTCCCGCCGAGCGAAAATTCGTTTTCGCAGTCCGGGCGGGCGGAAATTCGAGGAGTTGAGCGTTGAATCGGCGTCGGGGCCGGCCGCAGATTCGTCTTCGCTGAGGAGCCCTTCCTTTTGCCGTTTTTTTTCGTGTTCTTCGTGTTCATTCGTGGTTGGTTGTTGGCTGTTGGCGTTTGGCTGTCCGCTTCATTCTTTCGCGCAGGCGTGCGGCGACGGCTTCGCGCTCGGCGCGCTCCTCCGGCGTCGGCTCGCTCCAGCGCGTCGCGCAGCCCGCGTAAAGCATGGAGCAGTGCGCGAACTGGTAGAGAGCCGAGAGCGGCATGCGCAGCGCCTCCTCGCGGGAAAGTTTAAGTTCGCGCCCGACGGCGAAAATCAGGCTTGCCGCGCCGCCGGGCTTGGCGCGTTTTTTGAGGCCGGGAGCTTTTCGTCAGGAATCGCCTCCGCCTGCGCGGCGGCGATCGCGGCGCGGTCGAGGTAAATGAAGGCGAGCAGACCGTCCAGCTTCTCCGGCGTGAGACGCCCGAAAAAACGGTCGGCGAGACGGGGACAAGAGCGACTTGGCTCCACGCTTCGCGTACCAGTCGCTTGTCGGAGTCTTTTTTTAAGGAAATTTCCTTTTAAGATTCCCGAAAGCGACTGGAAAGTCGCTTCACTCCAAAGGGCGCGGGAACGCCAAGCCCCGTCGGGGCGAAATTGCCCAGCGTAGGGTTTCAACCCTACGTAAACGGACAAAAAACGAAAGCGCCCTGCAGGAGGCGCGATTGCGGGAACGCCCTCGCGTCCGCGAAGCGCTCCTTCAATCGCGCTCCCTCAGAGCGCATTTTTTCTGTTCGGTTTTCGTAGGGCCGCGCTCGCGTCGCTCGCTTGCCCTACGCTGAGCAATAGCCGCCCCGACGGGGCTTTTATCTGCGCTCATCCGCGCCATCTGCGGCAAAAACCTTTTACCCGTGCGGCGCGTGCGCCCTTTTGGGGAAGCGACATTCCTGTCGCTTGTCGGAGTCTTTTTTAAGGAAATTTCCTTTTAAGGATTCCCGAAAGCGACTGGAAAGTCGCTTCCCCCAAAGGCTCTGTTTTTTTTTCGTATCCTGCGCATTCCCGCGCGCGGCGCGGCCTAATTCGGCCCTTCTCCCAAATCGACGAAGCGGACGCGGATGTCCTCGCTGAAATCGACGAAGCGTATTCTGTAATCTTCACCGTTGTCCACGAATCGCCAGCGCCCTGGAAGGCGTTCCCCGGAGTTGGTGATCCGCACGCGAAGATCTTCACCGTTGTCGACGACTTTCACTCTGTAAGTATCGCCGTATCCGCTGCCGACGACGCGAATCCGTCCGTAAAGGATTTTCGCGATCGCCTTTCTTTCGGAATCGCTCGCTCCGAAGACGAGCACGGCGAGGGAACACAAAGCGAGCGCGACAAGAAGAATCTTTTTCATGGAACGACCATTTAAGTTCAAACAGCTTATTTTTCAAACAAAAAGCATCCGTCATCCGTCATCAATTATCCGTTAAAATGATCTTACCGAATCTTCCCTCTAAATTTTCGGGCGGCGAAATCCTCACCGCCTCGAAGCTCAACACGCTCATCGACTGGATGCGGGACGTGGCGCGGCTGCTGCCGTCGCTTCAGATCAGCACCGGGCGCGGGCTTTCTTTCTCGCGCGGTTCGGCGGGAACGACGATTTCGCTCGCGCACGGCTACGTTCAGGGATCCGGAGGAAAGGAGGACGACGCGGGAACGCCGGACGCGCCGCCGTTCAACAGGAAAACGTTCTTTTAGTTTGAAAAGCGGTCGCGCGAAGTCCTACTCTTTTGCGCGGATGCAGCTCATTCTTTCATTTCTCGCGGCGTCGGTGCTGCTGACGCTCGCGCCGGGACCGGACATTCTTTTCGTCGCGACGAAAAGCATGGCGCGCGGCGCGCGCTCGGGAATCTCCGTCGCGGCGGGGCTATGCACGGGCGTGTTCCTTCACACGTCGCTCGCGGCGTTCGGCGCGTCGCTGATTCTGCGCGAATCTCCGCTCGCGTTCGACGCGCTGAAGATCGCGGGAACGCTCTACCTGCTTTGGCTCGCGCTGCAGGCGGTCCGTCACAGGAACGACGTTCCCGGCGGCGGCGCCGCCGCCTCGACGCGGGCGGACGGCGGGAGCGCGGAACCGTTCTTCAGGCTTTACCGCACGGGCGTTCTGATGAACGCGCTGAACCCGAAAGTCGCGCTCTTCTTCCTCGCGCTGCTTCCGCAGTTCGTTCCCGCGGGGGCGGAACACCCGCAGCTTCACATGCTTCTGTTGGGCGGCATCTTCGCGGCGCAGGGCTTCGTCGTCTTTTCGGTCGTCTCGTTCTGTGCGGGCTTCGTCTTTTCCTCGCTGTCGAAAAAACGCGGTTTCGCCAAGGCGCTGAATCTGCTGACGGCCGCGGTGCTCGTGCTCGTCGCCGCCGCGCTCTTCTTCGTCTGAACGGGATTTCAGAACGCGCAGCAGAGCAGGAACACGGCGAGCGCGAACGGCGGGAGCGCGTATCTCGCCGCCGGGCGTTCCCGCAGCGGCGGGAAATACGCGCCGAGGAAAAAAAGCGCGAGCGTCAGCAACGCTCCGAAAGCTCCGAAGCCCGCGCACGGGAACGACAGTTCGAGCACGGCGGGAGCGCCCGCGACGAGCTCCGTTCCCGCGTCGAGCGCGGAGGCGGGCAAGGCAGCGAGCGCGAAAATCCATTTTCCCGCGAGCGCGCCCGCGAACGGGACGCAGACGACCGTCGCCGCCGCCGCGCCGGCCCACACCGCGAGAAACACGAGCGGCACGAACACGACGTTCGCCGCGAGCGAAGTGAACGAGCACACGCCGAACATCTCGACGACGCCGGGCGTTCCCGCCAGAAACGCGGCGAAGGAAACGCAGAACGCCCCGACGCACGCCCGGAGAAACGCCTCCGCGAAGCGGCGCAGCGGCGCGGGCAGGGACAGCGGCGGATTCGCGCGGGCGCGGACGAACGCCCCGAGGCCTTCCGCCGCGGGAACGCCGTAGAGCAGAATCCCCGCCGTCGCGAAATACGACAGGCGGAAGCCCGCGTTTTCGATCACGACCGGATCGAGCGTCAGCGCGACGAACGCCGATGCCGCGAGCCCGTGAAACGCCATGCGCCCGCGTCCGAAAAGGGTTCCCAGAAAGATGAACAGGCACATCTGCCAGGCTCGCGTCGCGGAAGGCGGAGCGCCCACGAGCTGCACGTAGAACCAGAGCCCCGCGAGCGTCAGCGCCCACGCGGGAACGCGGGGACAGCGGCAGAAGCGCAGAAACCGGAGCGCGCCCGCCGCCAGAACGGCGATGTGCAGCCCGCTCACCGCGAAGACGTGCATCGTTCCCGTGAGCAGGAAATTCCGTTTCTGCTCGGGCGAAAGCGTCGAACGGTCTCCGAAGAGCATCGCGCCGAGCACGTTTCCGGCGCGCGAAGCGAACCCGCTCCCGGAGGAAATCTCCGCGAAGCGTTCCCGCAGGCATTTTCCCGCTTCCGCGAAGAACGCCGGAAAGACGCCCTCGCCCGCCCCGACGGGCTCGACGCGTTCCGCGCGCGAAAACGACGCGCTCACGCGTTCCCGCCGCAGATACCCGCGGAACTCCGCCGACGGCACGTGCGCCTCGTCGATTCCGCTCAGCACGCCGGTCGCGCGCAGGAGCCGCCCTTCGCGCGGAGCGTCCGCGCCCTCGGGGAAATGCTCTTTCGCGAAGGAATAGCGGACGCGCGCGCCCGCGAGCGCTTCGCCCCCGACGCCGGAGACGCTCTCCGCGCGGGCGATTCCGCCGAAATTCTTCTCCGAAGGCGAAAACGGCTTTTCCACGCGCAGCACGATTTCCGCCTCGCGGGCGGGCGTCCCCGAAAGATCGACGAACGGCGGCGCGCGCAGGCTCCACCAGGCGCCGAACAGAAAGAACGCGGCCGCGGGAAAGCACAGCCGCCAGAAAAACGCCGCCGCGCGGGAACGCGCGCCCGAGCGCTCCGAGAGCGACTCGAACGCGCACGCGGACGCCGAAACCGCGAGGAAAAGCGTTCCCGCGATCAGGCGCCGCGAGACGGAAATCTCGTCCGCCCACGGCACGTTTCCGAAGAACGCGAACGCCGCGATCTGCGGCACGAGCAGCCACAGCAGCGGAAACGCGGGAACGCCGCGCGGAGCCTTTTCGGAATCCGGAACCGCCGGGGCCATCGCTCTCGGCTCATTTCACGGGGAAAATCCCGCGGGAAGGCGTCACGAGATGCCGCACGGGAACGTCCGTCGCGCCGCACGGAATCTCTTCGAGCACCTGGCAGTCGTAGGCCATTCCGAGCGTGTGCACGGACGCGGGCAGCCCCGTCAGAAAGCGGTCGTAATAGCCCTTGCCGTAGCCGATGCGGTTGCCGCGTTCGTCGAAGACGACTCCGGGAATCAGGCACAGCTGCGCCTCCGCGGCGGACGCCTCCGCGCAGCGGGAGACGACGGGTTCGAGCACGCCGAAGGTGCCGCGCTCCAGATCGTCCGTCAGACTCCGGATTTCAAAAAAACGCAGCGCGTCGCCGAAGACTTTCGGCACGATGACCTTCTTCCCGCCTTCGAGCGCGCGCAGGATGATGCCCGGAGTCGGCATCTCGCTGCGTATGGAGATGTAGCTGCAGACGCACTCCGCGTCGCGGAAAACGGACCACGAGCGCACGTGCTCGCGCACGGCGCGCGTCGCGGCGAGCACTTCCGAGTAGGGAATCTCGTCGCGCTTTTTCAGAATCCCGTAACGCAGCTGGCGCTTCGTCGGCGCGGAACCCTGCGGCACGTCCAGAGAAATTTCGGGGTGCGGGACCTCGCTTGGTTTTTTCGGGCGGAGCATGAAGAGGATTTTTTTTGAGAAGAAAAAAAAACGGAGGCCGTCGCGCCGAAATCATTCGCCGAAGGCGCGGGAAAGCTTTTCCAGGAAGAAGTTCGGCGGGCGCATCGCGACGCCCTCGCGGCTCATGAAGGCGTGAACGGTGTGCCCGGTCGTGAGCAGCGCGTTCCCGCGGCGGACTTCGTAGTCGATGCGGATGCGCGCGCGCGGGAACTCCTTCATCGTCGCGCGGATTTCGATTTCGTCGTCATAACGCGCGGAGCTGCGGTAGGACACCTGCGCCTCGAGCACGGGCAGCAGATAGCCGGCGTCCTGAAGCTCGCGATACGGCAGGCCGACTTCGGCGAGCAGCTGCGTCCGCGCGATTTCGAACCACGGAAAATAATTCGCGTGGTAAACGACGCCCATCGCGTCCGTTTCGGAAAAACGCACGCGCACTTTCGCTGTGGTCTCGATCATTTTCTGCCGGCTCTCTGGATTGAAACGAAGTCGGGAATCTTGCGGGGCAAGTTCCTTCGAGCGGAAAATTTAGAAATTTCCGAAAATTTCCGCAACCGAGAAAATCGCGTCACTCGTCGGATTTCCGCTCGTCCGCCTTTCTGTGCTCCTCCATCCACGCCTTCATGTTCTTCGCGAGATCGCCGAAACGCGCATCGCCGTATTTTCCGCCGGAGATTCTGTCGAAAAACCTTCCGTCGGGCGACAAAATCATCATGTCCGGCGCCCCGGAGGGCGAAAACCGGGCGGCGGGCCGCCTGCCCGCCGGAATCACGGCCCACGGGTATTTGCAGGACTTCTGATAGGAGACTCTGTCCTTGCCTTTGCTCCCGTCCCAGACGACGACCTCGAAGATCCCCTTGTTCTTTTTCCACATCTTTTCGAGCTGGGGACGGAAGATGTCGCAGAAGCCGCAACCCTTGAACGTGTAGTAGATGCCGACGAACTTCCCGTCCAGCTTTTTCAGAAGCTCGGGATTCGGAGCCGCGTTCTCCCTGGCCCCGCACTTCACCAGCCCGTCGGGAAAGACTTTTTCCCAAGGCGATTCGCTCTTTTCGGAAGAAAACGCGGGAACGCACAGGACGAACAGCAGGAGGCTCAGAAGAATCTTTTTCATGTCGCGGAAATTCTCCCCGCCCGCGGGAAACGTTGTCAACCCGATATTCGCGACACAAGAATCCATTTCGTCGGGATTCGGAGCCGCGCGCGGGCGGCGGCGTTCCCGCGCTTTTTTCTTGCTCGGCGGGAGGGCGTTTTTCAGAATCGGCGGCGCTATGGACCCCGAATTGCTTGCCCGAATTCAATTTGCGCTCACCGCAGGTTTTCACTTTCTGTTCCCGCCGCTTTCCATCGGTCTGGGCGTGTTCCTCGTCGTCGTCCGCGGATTCGCCTACAAGACGAAAGATCCCGCGTGGCGCGCGCTCGCGGACTACTGGACGAAAATCTTCGCGCTCGTCTTCGCCTTCGGCGTGGCGACGGGCATCGTGCTCGAATTCGAGTTCGGCACGAACTGGGCGCGCTACTCGCGCTTCGTCGGAGACGTGTTCGGCAGCTCGCTCGCGGCGGAGGCGATCTTCGCGTTCTTCATGGAATCCTGCTTCCTCGGAATCGTGCTGCTGGGCGGCAAAAAAGTCTCCGAGGGCTTTCATTACTTTTCGACGATCATGGTGTGCTTCGGCGCGCATCTGAGCGCGCTGTGGATTCTCGTCG
>JBJEVP010000310.1:0-5027 GCA_051884475.1 Candidatus Spyradosoma sp. | reverse complement strand
CTCAAAGCCTGAAAGAAGAGCGTTCCCGCGATCCGTTCGCGGGAACGCTTTTTTTCAAAAAGAAATGTTCCCGCAGATTGGTCTGCGGGAACATTTGAATTTTTACTTCAATCAGGGAAAAATCTTCAACGACGGCGGCGACGGCGTGAGGCCACTAGCGCCAGCGCGCCTGCTCCCGCCAACAAGCCGAACGCCGAGGGTTCGGGAATTGTGGCGATGAAACCGATTCCTTTCACGGAAGCGCCAGACGCCGCCGTAATCTTCGCAAGCGTATAAAGAGTGCCCTCTTCGAGGCTGACGGCAGTCGCACCGGATCTGATGGTCGCATAATTATTTCTGTCGAAGGTGATATCGCTCGCCGCGTAATAATCCGATCCCAATACGAACAACAGGCCGCCGTCCGCCAAGCCGGTAAGGTTTCCAAGCGTGCAGTTTATATGGTCGTTGGTGACGAATGCAGAAATATTATTAATGAAATCCGCATTGACGACCATGCGGCTGACGACTCCGTCGGTTTCAAAAGCCGAACGCTCGGCGTCCGTGAGGTTGGTGTTCACAGTCCACGTTGAGCTTGCCGCTGACGTAGGGAGTTTTATGGTGCCCGTTGCTGTCAGCTGATATTTGATGTCGAACAGGAGCGATATGTTCTCTGTTCCCAGACCGTATCCGTCCGCACCTTCAATCGTGACGGAATCAATCGTCGTTACGAGAGACTGGTTGGAATTTGTGCTGTACTTGAAGTCGAGACGCGTATCCGTGGCTTGAGTGCCGTCAAGTGTGATGGAGCCGTCGACATCCGTTGGAGTCGTGGCGTTGGAGAACGCGCTTCCTGCAACAAGGAGAGCTGCGACTGCGATGTATTTTTTCATAATGCTATGTTTTTAGGGTTAAAATGAGATCTGCGGAAACCGTTCCCGGCAAATTCTGTCTTCATTCTGACGACCGATTTTACCAAAAAAAAACAGGCATCAAGTTTTTTGTTCGGACAAGAAACGCGGAGGCGGAAAATCGTCCGCGGTAGGGCGTCGATTATCGGCTTCTCGTCTTCTTACGGCTTGAATTTCCGGGCGAGCTTCTTTTTAATGAAAAGACTTTTTTAGCGAAAATGCTGATTGTTCAAAAATACGGCGGGACTTCCGTAGGGAATGTGGACCGCATCAAAAACGTCGCCGCGAAGATCAAGAGCTATTGGTCGGAAGGGCATCAGGTCGTCGTCGTCGTTTCCGCGCGCAGCGGCGTGACCAACGAACTCATCGCGCGCGCGAAATCCATTTCCGCCGCTCCGAGCGAGCGCGAGATGGACATGCTTCTCGCGACGGGCGAGCAGGAGACGATCGCGCTGACGGCGCTCGCGCTCCATTCGATCGGCGTTCCCGCCGTCTCCCGCACGGGCGCGCAGGCGGGCATCATCACCGACACGCTCCATTCCCGCGCGCACATCTCCAAGCTCACGGGCGGAGACATCAGGGAGCGTCTGGACGAAGGCAAGGTCGTCATCGTCGCGGGATTTCAGGGCATTTCCTCGGCGAGCGAAATCACGACGCTCGGCCGCGGCGGGAGCGATCTCACCGCGATCGCGCTCGCGGCGGCGCTCAAGGCGGACATCTGCCAGATCTTCACGGACGTGGACGGCGTCTATACGGCCGATCCGCGCATCGTGGTGGACGCGCGCAAGCTGAAGCGCATCTGCTACGAAGAAATGCTGGAACTCGCCTCGAGCGGATCGAAGGTCATGCAGTCCCGCTCCGTCGAGTTCGCGCAAAAATACGGCGTCACTTTCGAAGTGCGCTCCTCCTTTAACGATCAACCCGGAACTATTGTGAAAGATTTTGAAAAGACCATGGAAGACGCCGTCGTCGCCGGCGTCGCGCTCGACCGCACGCAGACGCGCGTCACGGTGGGCGATCTTCCCGACTCTCCCGCCGCGTTCGCGGCGATCTTCGACGCGCTCGGCGAGGCTTCCCTGAGCGTGGACATGATCGTGAAGAACGTCGCGAAGACGCCGGGTTCGGCGAATCTGACGTTCTCCGTGAACACCGACCAAGTGGGCTGCGCGGAAAAGGTCATCGGCGCCACGCTGAAAAAGCTCGGCGCGGGCTCGTTCCGTTCCTCGGGCGAGATCGCCAAGGTGTCCATCGTGGGCGTGGGCATGACGTCGCATCCGGGCGTCGCGGGAACGCTGTTCCGCGCGCTTTCGGACGCCGGCATCAATTCCGAGCTGATCACGACGTCGGAAATCAAGATTTCCGTGGGCGTCGCTCCCGAACAGGCGGACGCCGCCGTGCGCGCGATTCACTCCGCGTTCGGGCTGAACAAGTGATTTTTCGGCGTTCGACCGCCGTTCCGCCGCCGGGAAACCTGCGTCGGGCGGCGGTCGAACGTCGCCGAAGGAGCCGTGCGCCAGCTCATCTTCACATCCGCGCTCGCGGGACTCGCGCCCGGCCGCTCCGGGTTCTGCACGGTCGCGCGCCACGCTTCGCTGCGGGAACGCACGGTCGCCGAGCTCGAGCGGATGAGCGTCTATGAACCGCCGGCGGGAACGCGCCCGACGGTTTTTCTTTTCCGCTCCTATTCCGGCGGAAGCGAACGTCTTTACATTCTGACGCGCGCGGGCGACGCGGGAACGGACGATTTCGGCCGCCCGAACAGCGTCGTTCATCACCTCATTTTTCGTGAAAGCGAAATCGCCGCGCTTCTCCCTCCCGCGGAAATCGCGCTCCGCTTTCGCGGCTGGTGCGAAAAGTTTTCGGGGTCTCCGAGATTTCTGGACGACGACGGCGAGGCGCTCCCGTCCGAGATTCTGCGCGGGAACGCCGAGACGCTGCTTCCCGCGAAACGCTGGGAGGCGCTGACCGGAGACGCGGGCAACGCCGCGCTTCTGTGCCCGCGCGGAGACGCGCGCGCCACGGTTTTTCTCGGCGACGAGTCGATGACGGAGACCGTGCTCGGGCTTTTCGCCGAATCTTCGGAGACGCTCGGCGCGGAAAACGCCTGGGAAATCGCCTTTTCCACGGGCATCTGCTCGGCGCGCGGGGCGGGGCGTTTTTTGTGGCGCATGGTCGAGGAACGCGAGGTCTCGGTGCGGCGTCCCGGGGATTTCATCCTCGATTTTCTCGCGCCGCTCGCCCTGCTTCGCGCTCCCGAAACCGCGTTCGCGGAATACGCGCGTACGGGGAAAAGGCCCGGGCCTTCCGCGCGCGGATTTTCGGAGCGGAAGGGCGCAGTCCCCGTTCCCGCGCCCGTCGCGCCGGAAGCTCCGCACGTTCCGGCCGCTCCCGATTCCTCCGGCGTCCCGTCTCCGGAGCCGCCTCGGGGCGCTTCCGGGAACGCGGACGAGGATTCGCGTCCGAAGCGCTTCGCGGACATCGCGGGAACGGCGAAGTTCTTGGGAATTTCCGCGGCGCTCGCCGCCGCCGTGCTCGCCGCGGCGACGTTTCTGACTTTTTCCGGTGGGGAAAAATCCGCGGAAAACGGCGTGAACGCCGAAAGCGTTGCCGAGAGGGCGGTCGCCGCGCGGCGCGCCGATCCCGTCGCCGCCTACCGCGCGGCGCTGGACGCGCGCGTCGAGGACGGAGACTTCGCCGGAGCGGCGGAAGTCTGGTCCGCGTTTTCCGAGGCGTTCCCGCAGGATGCCGAACGCCTGCGCGGGAGCGCTCTTCCGCGTTTCAAGCTGAAGGTCGCGGGCGCGTTCGCGGAAAGGATTTCCCGCAGGCTGATCGCCGCGGATCTCGGAGGGGAGATTTCTCCGGAGACGCGTCGTCTCGTCGCCGCCGATCTGGCGATGTTCGACCGCGTCTGCCGGGAGCTGGAGCTGACGCCCGGGCGCCTGCAGAAACGCAATCTCGCCGTCTTCGACCGCGCGCGCGCGCTGATCGCCGAGCCCGACGAGCCGCCTTCCGAGGCCCCGGAACCGGACGCCGGCGACGAGGAAAAATCTCTTCCGACCGAGCCCGCTTCCTGATTTCGGATTTTCTCTTCTTTTCCTCTTTACAGCGTTCCCGCAAAAAGGTTTAATACACATCTTTCTTATGCAGAAAACTAAGAAATCCATAGCAAAACGGTTCAAGAAGACCGGCACGGGCAAACTCATGCGCCGCTCTCCGAACACGCGTCACCTTCTCCGCACGAAGAGCAACAAGGCTCGTCGTCGTCGCGGAAACGACAAACGCGTGGACGAAGGCTTCGAAGCGACGTTCAAGTCCGCCATGCCGTTCGCTTAATTCCTCGGAGGAACGATCGAACCACAAGATAAACCGACTTGCCGGGTGAATTATTTCTGACGACCCGGCGGTCCCAAACCGATAGATAAAGAAACATGTCAAGAGTCACCAATGCTCCCGCAACCCGCGCGCGCCGCAAACGCGTTCTGAAACAGGCGAAAGGCTACTTCGGGCTGAAGTCCCGTTGCTTCCGTCACGCCGAGGACGCCGTCAACCGCGCCAACCGCTACGCCTACGACCACCGCCGGAACCGCAAAAGCGAATTCCGCCAGCTCTGGATCGTGCGCATCAACTCCGCGTGCCGTCCGCTCGGCATCACGTACAGCCGCCTCGTCGCCGGTCTGAAGAAAGCTCAGATCGTCATCGACCGCAAGAATCTCAGCGAGCTCGCGATCAGCGACGCCGCCGCGTTCAACGCGATCGTCGAAAAGGCCAAGGCCGCTCTCGCGTAATATTTTCCGAGAGAGTTCAAAAAAAGCGTTCCCGCGGGAGCGCTTTTTTTTTGCGTCGGGAAAAATCCTTTTCCCCTTGTCGCCTTTCGGAGATGCGGGAACGCATCGCCTCGCGGGGCGCGCTTTGATATTCTGAAGGAGAAGGAATCAAGGAAGAAAAAACACATGCGCGGATTTCCGGCCGGCCGCGCGTTCCCGGAGGAGGTCGTCGTCGGTGATTTTCGGAGGGCGCCACGGCGGAAATCGTGCGGGAACGCTTTTTTTTCGTTTTTCGGAACGGGCGGACGCGATAAACTGAACTCATGAAGATTCGAGAATTTTTTGCGGCGCGGGCGGCGCGTTCCCGCGGGGAGGC
>JBJEVP010000309.1:0-19430 GCA_051884475.1 Candidatus Spyradosoma sp. | reverse complement strand
TCCTGTACGTTTTTTCGTAGGGCTGCGCGAACGAGTTCGCTTGCCCTACGCTGATTAATTTCGCCCCTTCGGGGCTTGGGGGCGAAGGCATTCCTGCCTTCGATTCCGCGGCCTTGTGGGGAAAGCGACTTGGCTCCACGCTTCGCTTACCAGTCGCTTTCGGAAATCCCTAAAGAGGAAATTTCCTTTGAAAAGACTCCAGCAAGCGACAGGAATGTCGCTTCACCGGAAGCGTTCCCGCGAAGCGGGCGCGTTCGCCGCCCGAAAAGAGTTTTCCGAACGGGAAAATTGCGTTATCCTCGCCCGCAGTCATGGGAAATTTTTCGTTGGAACAAATCCTCATCGTGACCGCGCTGACGACCTTCGCCGGACTGGCGACGGGCATCGGCGGAGCCATCGGCTTCTTCGTCAGACGCACGAACACGCGTCTGCTCACTTTCCTCCTCGGGCTCTCCGCGGGCGTGATGATCTTCATCAGCTTCGTCGAGCTTTTCGCCTCGGCGCAGCGCAGTCTCGCGGAGGAGCACGGCGACCTCCGGGGCAAGCTGGTCGCGCTCGTCGCGTTCTTCGGCGGAATCGCCCTCGCGCTGCTGATCGACCGACTCGTTCCCGAGGACGAGAACCCGCACGAGGCGCACGGCGTCGAGGAACTTTCCGAAGCCTCCGCGCACGGCGTTCCCGCGGGCGCGATGCACCGTTCCGGCATGCTCTTCATGCTCGCGATAGGCATTCACAATTTCCCGGAAGGCATGGCGACGTTCGCCGCGGGGCTCAGCGGGCTCTCGCTCGGCGTGCCGATCGCGATCGCCGTCGCGCTGCACAACATTCCCGAAGGCCTCACCGTCTCCCTGCCCATCTTCTACGCGACGGGCAGCCGCAGAAAGGCGTTTCTGTATTCGTTCCTCGCGGGCCTGGCGGAGCCGGTCGGCGCGCTCATCGGGATGCTCGTGCTGTTCCCGTTCCTTTCGCCGACGGTGCTCGCGGTGCTGTTCGCGGCGGTCGCGGGAATCATGGTCTTCATCTCGTTCGACGAACTGCTCCCGATGTCCGAACGCTGGGGGCATCATCACCTTTCGATCTACGGCATCGGCGTGGGCATGCTCGTCATGGGCGGCACGCTCGCCGTGCTGTGACTTCCCGCGTTTTTTTTCGAGAAAAAAAAGAACGGGCGTTCCCGCGAAGCCGAGTTTCCGGCCGTTCGGCGACGCTTATTTCCACGAACCACGAATCCTGATTCATAAACGGCGCGCTCCGCGCCCTTCCCGTCATGCAAAACGACACGTCACGCGCGCTCGCGCAGCGCAAGGACATGCGCCTCGCCAAAAGCGAGGGGCACATCGCCATATGGGGCAACGTCGTCCTCGCCGCCTTCAAATTCTTCGTCGGATTCTCCACGGGCTCCCTCGCGGTGCTCGCCGACGCCTGGCACACGCTTTCCGACAGCCTGTCCTCCATCGTCCTGCTCATCGGGCTGAAGATCTCCGAAAAGCCCGCCGACGCCGAACACCCGTTCGGGCACGGGCGCGCCGAGCTCATCGCCTCCGTCGTCATCGGAATGATGCTCGCGGCGGTCGGCTTCGAGTTCGCCCGCGGGGGCGTCGAAAAAATCATCGACCGTCAGGCCGCCGAATTCGGCGCGCTCGGCTACGCGGCGATGATCGTCACCGTCGTCGTCAAGGAAGCCATGGCGCAGTACGCGTTCTGGATCGCGCGCAGAACCGGGCTTTCCTCCCTGCGCGCCGACGGCTACCACCACCGCAGCGACTCGCTCAGCTCGCTCGTCGTGCTCGCGGGCATGGTCGCCTCCAACGTCTTCGGAGAAAAACTCTGGTGGATGGACGGCGCGCTCGGCGCGTTCGTCGGCCTCATGCTCCTGCGCGTCGCGTGGACCGTGCTCCGCGACGCCGGCAACAAACTTCTCGGCGAAGCCGTTCCCGCCGAGACCGAGGAAAAAATCCGCGAAATCGCGCTCCGCGTCAGCGGGAGCGGCGAACTCGACGTTCACCACTTCCACCTGCATTCCTACGGCGAACACCGCGAAATCACCTTCCACATCCGCCTCGCGCCGGAAACGACGCTGCTCGACGCCCACCGTCTCGGCACCGAAATCGAACGCGCCGTCGCCCGCGAACTCGGCATCGACGCCACGATTCACATCGAACCCAGAAAGTGAACGAAACAACGGATAATCGATAGTTCTTACTGAAAGAAAACCGCAAAGTTAAAGAAAGTAAAAAAAAGTCTGAACCGGAAAGGAACAGAAGAGGAAGAAGGAAGAACAATGGATAATTGATAATGGATAACGGATAGTTCTTACTGAGGTTTTTGCCTAAGCAAAAACTTTGAACACTCAATCATTCACTATCCGTTATCCACTATCCACTGCTCTGTTCCTCTAAGCTCTCATCCCTCATCTTTTTTCAACGCGAAGAACGCAAAGAAAACCGCAAAGTAAAAAAAGAGTTTGAACCGGAAAGGAACAGAAGAGGAAGAAGGAAGAACAATGGATAATTGATAATGGATAACTGATAGTTCTCACTGTGTTTTTGCCTAAGCAAAAACTTTGAACACTCAATTATTCACTATCCGTTATCCACTATTCACTGCACTGTTCCTCTAAGCTCTCATCCCTCATCTCTCCTCTTTTTTGCCTAAGCAAAAAATTCATTATCCGTTCTCCGCCGCCTTCGTTTCTCCCGCACACAAAAAAGCGTTCCCGCGAAACGAATCGCGGGAACGCAATTTTTCTTTAAGCTCTAAGCGCCAGACTTCAGGCTTTTCTGCGACGACGACGCGCCGCGACCAGCGCAAGCGCTCCCGCGCCCGCCAACAGCCCGAACGCCGACGGCTCGGGAACGACGGCCGTTCCGCTGACGACGATATTCGTGTATTTCGCGCCCGAAGGAGCAGAGTAATACTTACCGTCTGCTCCCTGACCTTCGCCTGCCCCATAATTAGACAGCACGGAGAAATCCGCGAAAGAAACGTCGTTGAACGTTTTCGTCACAAGCGCAGACTCGCTCCCTTGCGTTTTTACGACCGTCGTGAACGAAGAATTCGCCTTGTCGTAAGCGAAAGAAAACGAATACGTCGTATTCACCGAAAGCGTGTTGTCGCCAGCGACTGCTGTTTCACTGTTCCCATCAACTTTCATCACGATTTTTCCGTCCTTCCCGAGATAAACTTGGAAGCTGTCAGGAAAACTAAGAGCGTACGCCCCTTCCTGCGTGGAGATAAGCGCCATGCCCCAAGAGTTATCCGCCGTCCCCAAAGACGCGTCTCCGGACGAAGCGAAGCTGTCCGTGGTGAAGTCGAAAGAAATGGACCAATCTTCAGCGCCTGAAACCGTTGCGGGCAAGGAATAGAACTTGTCCGATCCGGAGAGGAACGTCCCGGTGATGCCGTTCTCCGGCTCAATCGTCCATGTTTCCGCGTTAGCGAAAGCCGTTCCCGCAGCAAGGAGAGCGGCTACAGTAATAATGTTTTTCATTTTTGGTTTGGTTTTTAGGTCAATGGTTTGAGAAAGAAGCCCCGCGGGAACGTGTTCCCGCGAATCCGACTCATTTCCTAGCGACTGTTCTAACAAAAAAAAACGCTTACTATCAAGAGAAAAATTCCGGGTCGGCGACTGGAAAGGCGCTTCTCCAAAAGAAACCTTTCTTTAACTTTCTTTGACTTCGCGGTTTTCTTTTCGTCGCGCGGCGTTCCCGTGCCCTACGACGAAGACGTGGACGTCTTCGCCCCCAAGCTCGCGCTCGGGGTCTTCTGCGGGAATCCGCGAAGTCTGCGGGAGACTTTCGCGTGTGATGTGCGTTCCCGCAATAGCGCACTTACAGTGCGCATCGTGTTTTCGCCGTTTTCGTAGGGTTAAAACCCTACGCTGAACAATTTCGCCCCGTCGGGGCTTGCCCTTTTGGGCAAGCGGCTTGCCTCCACGCTTCGCGTACCAGTCGCTTTTCGAAACCTCACCAGACGGTTTTCGCGGGCTTGAGTTCGAGCGCGTCCTGCGTCGCGGCGTCGAGCGCGGAAAAGAAATCGAGCCCGCTCCGGCGTTCGATTTCGCGAATGCTGGTCAGATACGCGCGGGCGTTCCCGTCGAGGTTCTTTTCGTGCGGAACGACGAACGCGAGCGTGCGCAACGCGTTCCCGCAGGTCTCGTCGCGGTCCGCGACGACGAGGAAGAACGCGTCGGGCACGGCGATTTTTCCCTTGAGCGGCTTCACGCGGGAACGTTCGCCGTAAAGCGGGCCGCAGACGACCCACACGTCGCCGAAGGCGCGCGTGTAGCGCTTCAGGATGCGCTGTTCGAGCTCCTTCCAGAGCCCGGCGTTCACCTCGTGAAGCTGCGGGACGATGTTGGACATCAGAAAAGATTCGCGCTGCGCGGCGTCGCCGTAGCAGGCGCCCATCGCCTGATTGGGGGCCATATGGCCGCGGTCGTAGCCGGAGCGGGCGTAGTCCGCCGGAGCGACGCGGCTGCGCGTGCGCAGGTCGGTCTCGAAGTCGGGGCGGTCGCCCGTCTCGAAACTTTTCGGCGGGAACACCTTGTAGGCGACCCACGCGGGATTGGCGGTCGTCTCGTCGTAGCCGACGACGTAGCCGCGGTTCCTGAGCAGGAGGAGCGGCTTCGGGCTCGCGGGAACGCCGCCGAGCACGAGCCCCGTCGCGTCGAGCGTTCCCGCGTCCACGCCGCGCCCGCGGACGAACGGCAGGCGGTGCGCGATTTCGTCGAGCAGAAAGACCATTTCGTCCGGCGTCGCGGGACATTCGCGGGCGACGTCGATGACCTGCACGATTCCGCTCTCGATGGTGTCGCGCGTGTCCTCGTCGCCGAAAAAGTGCGCGAGCTTCAGTCCGCCCGCGGCGACCGCGAGCGCGAGCGCGCAGACGACGAGCCGCCGGAAGTTCAGCTTCAGCGGACTGATTTTTCTGCGACGGGATTTCGCCATGGGAAAAGGCGGGGAGCGCTCCGCTCGGGCGCCCTCCTCAGACGATCTTCACGAAGTTGCGCTTGCCGGCCTGAATGACCGTTCCCGCGGCGGCTTCGCGCGTGAGGCGCGCGTTCACGTCCGCGAGCTTCGCGTCGTTCACCTTCACGGCGCCGCCTTCGACGAGGCGGCGGATTTCCTTTTTGCTCGGGAAAATCTTCGTCGCGGCGAGCAGATCGACGACGCTCGCGTCCGCCGCGCCCGCGGGAACGAGCGCGTCCCACGCGAACTCGGGAACGTCGGCGCGCACCTGTTTTTTCGAAAACACGTTCTCGAACTGCTCGCGCTCGTAGCGCCCGGCCTCCTCGCCGTGAAACTTCGCGGTGAGCGCGGCGGCGAGGCGCTTCTTCATCTCCATCGGGTGCTCGCCCTTCATCGCGACGATTTCCGCGGGCGACTTTTCGAGCAGCAGCTCGTAATAGACCCACATCGTCGCGTCGGGCACGCTCATCACCTTGCCGAACATGTCCTTCGCGGAATCGTTCAGCGCGATGTAGTTGCCGTAGCTCTTGGACATCTTGCGCTCGCCGTCGAGCCCGACGAGCAGCGGCATCGTGATGACCGCCTGCTCCGGCATTCCCGCCTCCTTCTGCAGCTGGCGGCCGACGAGATTGTTGAAAAGCTGGTCCGTGCCGCCGATTTCGACGTCGCTTTCGAGCTCGACGGAATCGCGGCCCTGCAGCAGCGGGTAGAGAAATTCGACGATGGAGATGGGCGTCTTCGCGGCGTAGCGCTTAGCGAAATCGTCGCGCTCGAGCATGCGCGCGACCGTCATCTGGCGGGAAAGCTGCAGCGCGTCGAGCATCGACATCCTGCCGAACCACTCGCTGTTGCGGCGCACCTCGGTCTTTTCCGGATCGAGAATCTTGAACGCCTGGTCGAGATAGGTCTTCGCGTTTTCCTCGATTTCGGCCTCGCTCAGAATCGGGCGCGCGACGGAGCGGCCGGACGGGTCGCCGATGCGCGTCGTGAAGTCGCCGATGACGAGCACCGCCTGGTGCCCGAGGTCCTGAAACTGCCGCAGCTTGTTGAACACGACCATGTGCCCGAACGTGAGGTCCGGGCGCGTGGGATCGACGCCGAGCTTCACGCGGAGCTTCTTTCCCGCGCGGATGCGCTCGACGAGCTGTTCTTCGCCGAGAAAGACCTCGGCGCGCTGTTTCAGGAGTTCGATCTGTTTTGCGGCTTCCATCGGAATCAAAAAAGTTTTTTCAGTCTAAAAAACGTTCCCGCGGGAACGCAAGAACGGAGGACGACGAATCATCTCCGCGCTCCGCCCTCCACCTTACACATTACACATTACACCTTCCACCCTACACCTTGCATCAGGCGCAGATGCGCTCGACGGCGGACTCGAAGGACTCGCGGTCGGAGAGAATCTCGATTTCGAGGCGCAGATAATAAATCGGAATCGGCGGACGAAGGTCGCGGGAAAGGCGCACCATGTCCTTTTCCGTGGTGACGATGTATTCCGCTTCCGCGAGCTTCGCGCCTTCGAAGACTTCGTCGAGGTCCTTTTCCGTGAAGCGGTGATGATCGAAGAACCGCCTGTTGTAGGCGATGCGGGCGCCGTAGCGCCGCACGAACTCCTCGAACTTGTCCGGCGTGGCGATTCCGCTGAACGTGGCGACGCGGCGGCCCCGCATCGCGTCGAGCTCGATGTCGGGCAGATCGCCGAAGACGGCGCAGAGGCGCTTCGGCTGGTGCGTGCATTCGATGATTTCCGCCTCCGCGTTGTATTCGCGGATCTTCGCGATCAGCGCGTCGTTGGGTCTGCCGTCGCATTTCGTGAGGAAAATGTAGTTCCCGCGCCGCAGGTGATCGACGGGCTCGCGCAGAATCCCGCGCGGGAGCGTGCAGCCGTTCCCGAAAGGATTCGTCTTGTCCACGAGCAGAAGATTGATCGACCCGCGCAGGGGCAGATACTGCATTCCGTCGTCGAGAATGATGATGTCCGCGCCGAAATGCCGTATCGCGTATTCGCCCGCGTAGACGCGGTCGCGGTCCACGACGACGCAAACGCCGCAGGACACGAGGTTGCGCGCGAGCATGAACGGCTCGTCGCCCGCGACTTCCGCGCCGAGCAGAAGCGACTTCCCGTCGGAGACCACGCGCGGACTCGGCCGCGCCGCCAGATTCAGCCAGCGCAGCAGGCGGCGGAAAAGCGGTTCCTTCTTCGATTTGTAGCCGCGGGAGAGAATCGCCACCTTGCGCCCGTGCGAGGACATCACGCGCGCCATCTTCTCCACGACCGGAGTCTTTCCCGTGCCGCCGACCGTCAGATTGCCCACGACGACGACCTTGCAGCCGAGCGGCGTGTCGCGCAGAATCCGGTTCTGATAAAGGAAAAACCGCAGGCGCACCACGCGCTCGAAGACGACGGAGAACGCGCGCAGGACCGCCGCGAGCGTCTTCGCCGCCGGGCTCATTTTCGCGCGGTCGTAGATGACGTCGGTCACGAACTGTTCGAAGCGTTCGCTCAGAGAGCGCTTGTCCTGCAGTGAGGTCTCCATCGGAAAAGGTTCCGAAAAACTTAATCGGAGGCTTGCCGATTTTCAAGCCGTAGTTATGATATTACGCTTTTTATTCCTCCGGAACGTTATGCAACTTGAAATTCTTCGCACAAAAATTCTGCGCGCCGAAGTCACCGACGCGCAGCTTCACTATGAAGGCAGCCTCGCCATCGACAGCGAAATCATGCAGATGATCGGAATGCTCCCGAACGAAAAAATCCTCGTCGGCAACATCTCCAACGGACACCGCTTCGAAACCTACGCCATTCCCGCGCCCGCCGGCTCCCGCGAATTCTGTCTCAACGGCGCCGTCGCGCATTTGGGCAAGGTCGGCGACCTCATCGTCATCATGTCGTTCGCGCACATGGAGGAATCCGAAGCGCTGAAATGGACGCCGCGCGTCGTCGTCTTCGGCGACGGCAACTCCCGCATCGTCAAGCTCCAGAGCGACGTCGCTCCCGCCGAAATCGTCGCCAAGTTCAGGCGCTGAACGGCGTTCCCGCCGCCGCGAAAAAGAAAAGCGTTCCCGCGCCTCGGGAACGCTTTTCTTTTTTTCCGGAGAAACGGGGCTCAGGGATTCGGCGCCGCGGGCGCCTCGGGCGCGGGAGCTTCGGAAGAAGCGGGCGCGGCGGCGGGCGCCTCGGCGACGGGAACGGGTTCGGGAACCGGTTCGGACTCGGATCCGCCGTTCCCGCGCAGAAGCAGGAACGCGGCGACGGCGCACGCCGCGAGCACGAGCGCGACGACGACGAGCCCGCGCAGCGGGAACGATTTTTCGCGGTAGGGATCGATGCGCGAAACCCGCGAGCCGGCGGGCTTCTTCGGCATTTCAGTGAAGGCCTTGCCGAGAGGGATGTTGATCTTCACGTTCCCGTTGATCGCCCAGCCGTTGGCTTCGAGAATCGGCCCGAGCGAACGGCGGCGAAGCTTCATCGCCGCGATCAGCATCGACGGCGCGGAAATCACGAGAACGACGGCGGCGACGGCGAGCAGCATCTGCCACGGCGCGAGAGACAGGAAGCCGGAAATCGCGACGGACAGCGCCGCCCCGATCGCGCCGAGCGCCAGGCCGATCGCGGCGAAAATTCCCGCGAACTTCGCGACGTCGAACGCGGGCTTCGCCGCGCCCGGCGTTCCCTCGGCGGGAGCGCCCGAGGTCGCCCGCGTCAGCGCCGTTCCCGCGCCGGAGCTCAGGTCGCCGTCCACCTTTTTTTCGCGCGCGGCGGCGAAGCCCTCGACCTGGTTTTCGACGAACTTCGCGAGCCTGCGGTAGGGCGACCAGAACGCCTCCCGGACCGAAATCGGATTTTCGACGATTCTGACGATCTTCGCGTCCCAGTCTTCGCCCTTCTTGTCGTAGAAGACGCCGTTGCGCCCGACGTAGAGCGAGAGCGAATCGCCGTCGCCGAACATCGCGACGACGCTCATCTTCTCGCCGCCGCCCTTGCGCACGCAGTCGCAGTAAACGAGGCAGCAGTTGGACTTCGCGGCGAGCGCGGCGTGCGCTCCCGCGTCCGCGACGCGCACGCAGAGCGAGCACGCGCGGCCGTCCATGTAGAGCGTTCCGACGAGAAACGCCGTGTCCTCGGCGCCACGCCTGTAAAATTCGGCGAAAGAGACGAAATTGCGGAGCACGACGGCGAGGTCGCGCGAGAACAGGCACAGGCGTTCCGCCGCGCCGAGCGCGTCGCGGTGCGGCTTTTCCGCCGCCTCCTTTTCGAACAGCGGAGCGAGGCGTTCGGCGAAATTCCCGCCGGCGACTTCGCGGAGCCGCTCCGAGGAAAGCGCGTGCGCGCCCGTCGCGGGCTTTTCCGCAAGCCAGGCCTCATACGGCGCGAAAAGCGCGGCGACCTTCGCCCAAAGCGAAGCCGAAAGCGCCGTCGGCGTTCCCGCGGAGACGTCGAGCCCGAGCTTTTCCGCGGCGGGAACGAGCGTCTTTTCGGCGAAATCGGAGAGCGCCGTCGCCCACGCGGGATTCACGCCCGCGAGGAGCGGGAGCGTCGGCTCGCCGTCCGTCGGCGCGATGCGCGCGAGCGGGAACGCCGCCGAAGCCGAGGCGGAAATCTCCGTTTCCGCGAGAGCGGCGAACGCGGCCGCGTCCGGATTGAGCGTTCCCGCCGCCGCGGCGTCGAAGCCCGCGAGACGCGTGCGCGCGAAAAAGTCCTCCGCCTTCGCGCGGATCTTCGCGAACGCGGCGAACGCGGCCTCCGTGCCCTCGCCGAGCGGGAGAATCGAAGCCGCCGACTTCTCAGCCTTTTCGCGCCAGGCGAGCACCGCCGAAGCGCTCCCGACGAACGCGGAGACGATTTCAGGCGTCGCGCCCTTTTCCCCGGAAGCGTCGTCCGCTCCGCCCGTCGCGGCGACCGCGTCCGCGAGGAACGCGGCGAGAACGGCGTCGTCGCCCGCGCTCGCGGGCACGATCACGCCGTCGCCGTTGGACGGGCGGGCGTCGAAGTTCTTCGTCGCGGAATCGACGTCGGCGAGCGCGAGCGCCGAGGCGTCCGCCTTGCCGAGCCGCGCGAGGAGCGCCTGCGCCGTCGCGCGCACCGAGCCTTCGGGCGCGAGCGCGGAAAGCGGAACCGCGTCCGTTCCCGCGAAGAAGGCGTCGAAGTCCGCGAGCTCCGCGCGGACGAATTTCACGGCGGAAAGGATTTCGGGAACGCGGATTCTTCCGTCGCCGTCGGCGTCGAGCGCCTTCAGCGTGCGCGCGTCGAGCTCCTGTCCGGCGACGGGCATGCTGAGCGCGACCCAGAGTTTTTTGTCGAGCGTCTCGACCGCCGCGAGGTCTTCCGGTTTTTCGATGCGGAGCTGATCCGTGCCGCCCCGGCGAAAGAAGCTGTAGTCTGCCATACGCCCGCAAGAATAGATCCGCGCGTTCCCGCCGACAAGCGGAAAGAGGGAGACGGAATCGCGCACTCGCCCTTCGGGAGCGTTCCCGCTCAGTAGTGGCGGATGTAATATTCGTCGCGGAGCTCCGCCATCTTTTCGGCGCGGACGCGGCGGACGCGCTCGGCGCGGATGCGGTTCTCGATCTGGGCGCGGACGTCCTTGAGCGGAATCACGCCCGCGGGACGATACGCGATGCGCTTCAGCAGGACGAAGACTTTTCCCGCGGGAGCGTCGAGCGCGACGACGGAGGACACTCCGCCGTCCGGCGTCTTTTCGAGCTCGGGAACGATTTTTTCGGAAAGGTCGGTCAGCGGCTTCCAGCCGACGTAGCCGCCTTCGAGGCGATAGTCGTCGCGGGAATGAAGCTTCGCCGCGCTCTCGAAATCGGTTTTCCCGGAGGCGATTTCTCCGCGTATCTTCTCGGCGAGTTCGCCGACCTGTTCGTCGGTCTCGGACGCTCCCGCGAAAAGCACGATCTGCGCGTATTCGAAGGAGGCCTCGCTCGTGAACTCTTCGATGCGCGCCTCGTATTCGGCCTTCACCGCGGCGGGAGAAACTTCGCCGAGCGCGCCGCGCACGAGATGGTCGTCCCAGCTGGAGGCCTTGATGCGGTCGCGGAGACGGCGCTTGTCGGCGAGCGGATTGCTTCCCGTGCGGCGGAGCATCTGAAGATATTTCGCGCGGTCGCCGTCGAAATCCTGCTCAATGACGTCGTTGATGCGCTGGTCGATGTAGTTTTCGTCCATCACGGCGCCGGAATCGTCGAACGCGCTGACGAGCAGACAGGTGTCGGTGAGGCTCTGAATCGCGCCGCTCGTGAGTTCGTTCATCTTGGCGTAGAACTCCTCGGCGGAACGCGCGGAGCGCCGCAGCTCGGGAATGTAGCGCTGCGTCTCGCGGCGCAGGTCGCCCACGGTGACGATCTCGCCGTTGACGTTGGCGATGAGCCCGTCGCGGGTCTGATCGGCGAAAGCGGCGCGGACCGCGGCCTTTTCGCGCTCGGCGGCGGAATCCTCCGCGGCGGCCTGCGCCGCGGGAACGGCCATCGCGAGAGCGGCGAAAAAGCATTTCGTGAACGTCACGGCTCGGATCTTTCTCATCATCGTCTGCTGGTGTTTCTGCGGGAACGCGGAATCAGCGTTCGCCGACTCCGTTCTTGGGTCGTTCGGACTTCGAGGCGGCGGCGCGGGCCTCCTCCTTCGCCTTTTCGGCGGCGGCGCGTTCGCGTTCCTCCTCGGCCTTTTTCGCCTCCTCCTCCCGGACGGAAAGCGGCTTGTATTCGATGGGCGTGCGGATTTCGCCGAACTCGAGGATTTCGCGCACGTGCACGCCGTCGAGCGTCTCGTATTCGAGAAGCGCCTCGGCGATCTTGCGGTGCGCCTCGGCGCGGTCGGCGATGATCTTCTCCGCGCGGGCGTACTGCTCGGCGATGATCGCGTGGACTTCCTCGTCGATGCGGCGCAGCGTCGCCTCGCTCACGGTCTGCGTCTTGGTCAGCTCGCGGCCGAGAAAGAGCGACTGCTGATTTTCTCCGAAGGAAACGGGGCCGAGCGGGCTCATGCCCCATTCGCAGACCATGCGCCGCGCCATCGAAGTGGCGCTCTTGATGTCGCTCGACGCGCCGGAGCTCAGGTCGTTCGTGAAGACCTTTTCGCCGATCCGCCCCGCCATCGTGGAGCAGATCGTGTTCAGAAGCTGCGTCCGGGTGCGGCCGAGAATGTCCTTGCTGGGCATGAACATCGCCATGCCGAGGGCGCCGCCCCGGGGAATGATCGTCACCTTGTGAAGCGGCATCGTGCCGTCGTCCACGACGACCTGCACGAGCGCGTGCCCGGCCTCGTGATAGGCGGTCGTGGCGCGGTCCTTCTCGTCCATGACTCGGCGGCGTTCCCGCCCGTAGGAGATTTTGTCGCGCGCCTCCTCGATGTCGGTCATTTCGATTTCGCTTTTCTTCCCGCGCACGGCGATGAGCGCCGCCTCGTTGAGAAGATTCGCCAGATCCGCTCCCGCGAAGCCGGTCGTCGTCCTGGCGACGCCCGCGAGATCGACCTTCGGGGAAAGTTTGAACTTCTTGGCGTGAACGCCGAGAATCGCCTCACGGCCCTTGAGGTCGGGCAGATCGACGTAAACCTGGCGGTCGAAACGGCCCGGGCGCAGCAGCGCGGCGTCGAGCACGTCCGGGCGGTTCGTCGCGGCGATGACGATGATGCCGTCCTGCGGGTCGAAGCCGTCCATCTCGACGAGGAGCGAGTTCAGCGTCTGCTCGCGCTCGTCGTTCCCGCCGCCGAGCCCGCTTCCGCGCTGGCGGCCGACGGCGTCGATCTCGTCGATGAAGATGATGCAGGGCGCGTTCTTGCGCGCCTGCTCGAACGTGTCGCGCACGCGCGAGGCGCCGACGCCGACGAAGAGCTCGACGAAGTCCGAGCCCGAAATGGAGAAGAAGGGCACGTCCGCCTCGCCCGCGACGGCGCGCGCGAGCAGCGTCTTTCCGGTGCCGGGAGGCCCGACGAGCAGCACGCCCTTGGGGATGCGTCCGCCGATTTCGGAAAAGCGCTTCGGCTCGCGCAGAAATTCGACGACTTCGGAGACTTCCTCCTTCGCCTCGTCGCACCCGGCGACGTCCTTGAACGAGACCTTGGACTTTTCCTTGTCGAGCAGGCGCGCGCGGGAACGCCCGAAGGAGAACTGCTGCGCCTGCGCGCGCTTGATGGAGCGGAAGATGAAGAAGAAAATGAGCGCGGCGATGACCAGCGACGGCAGCATTCCCCAGAAAATCTCCATCGCGCGGGAGGCGGCGGGCTCGTCCTTGAAGGACTGCGCGGGAACGCTTTCGCGCAGCGCGCGGATGTCCTCCTCGGAAAGATGTCCGCTCGCGGTGAACTCGCCGATGCTCTCCGGCGCGGCGGGCGCGTTTTCGGATGCGGCGCCCGCGGCGGGCGCGGGAACGGCCGCGGCGAACTCGCCCGTGATCGTGTAGTAGTCCTGCCCGCCCGCGGGATTGTTCTTGAGCGTGATCGAAGAAATGCTTTTCTGCCGCGCGAACTCGAGCGCCTGACTGATCGTGATCTCCCGCGCCGGCGTCTTGCCGCCCGGCGTGAACACCAGCAGTCCCGCGATCACGGCGATGATGCCGATCCACATCAGAAAAATGCGGAAATCCGCGCGCGGAGCCGGTTTTTTACTGTCGTCTTTTTGTGCCATTGAAAACGTTTTTGAAATGAGCGCCGCCGAAGCCGGCGAAACGCAATGCTACAAGGGTAAAGTCTCGCGGCGGTAAGTCAACCGCAGAGCCTTTCCGCCCGGCGCGACGATGCGGAAGCGGTCCGCGGGCGGCAGTCCCGGAATCCATGCTATTCCCGTGCCGTCCGCGAAGACCGGCAGGCGGGAACGCTCCGCGCGCGGGATTTTTTTGTCCGTGAAGACGCGAGCGACGGACTTTTCTCCGGGCGCGCCGAGCGGGCGGTAGTGCTCGCCGGGAACGGGCGCGCGCACGAAGATTTCCGGCGTTCCCGCGAGGAAGACCGTCTCCGTCGGCGGGAACGCGCCCTCGCGGATTTTCCCGAAAAGCTCGGGCGTGACGTCCACGATTTCCTTCCCGAAGACGAAATCGGAATCCCTTCCGCCCTTTTCCTCGCAGGCGTCCCGGATTCTCAGACGTTCGCCGTCCCAGTCCGCCGAACGCGTTCCCGCGGAGAACTTCAGCGGCGTTCCCGCGCACACGGCCGCGACGAGCGCGTCGAAATTCTTCGCTCCCGGCGAGAGATTTTCGGCCGCGAAAATCCTGCGCAGCGCGCGCCGGACGACCGCCGGAAGAAGCGGCGTTCCCGTCGCGGGAGAAGCGGCGCCCGAGAAAACGGCGGGACGTCCCCTCTCCCAGCGTTCCCGCAGAAATCTTTCCGCGAAAAGATCCAGCGCGTCCGCGTCCTCCTCGGCGAGACGGCGGGAACGCGCGATGTTCTCGAACGGAGCCGCCTTCCTCAACGCGGGCAGAACGACGTTGCGGACGCGGTTGCGGAAAAAATCCGTTCCCGCGTTGGTCGAATCCTCGCGCCACGGAATCCCGCAGGCGCACAGCGCGGAGAGAATCCTTTCCTTCGGGAAATCCAGGAGCGGGCGCGCGAAGACGCGTCCGTCCGCCTGCCGGGAGACGGCGCGCGGAGCCGCGAGTCCGTCCGTTCCCGCGCCGCGCGCGAGGCGCATCAGCGCCGTCTCGGCGACGTCGTCGCGCTGGTGTCCCTGAACGAGGATTTCGGCGCCTCGGGCGCGCATTTCCCGCGCGAAAAACGCCAGGCGGTCCGCGCGGAGCGACGCCTCGCCCTCGCCTGCGCCCGGAGCGGAGACGCGGCGTCCGACGACGCATTCCGCGCCGAGCGACGCGGCGACGCCGCGCACGAAATCCGCGTCCGCCGCGCTCTCCGCGCGGACCGCGTGGTCGAAATGCAGCACGACGAGGCGTTCCCGCGAGGCGGCGTCCGCGTTCGCCCAGGTCAGCAGCAGCGCGCAGAGGGAATCCGCTCCGCCCGAACACGCCGCGGCGAGCGGCGCCGCCGCGCTTTTCCGGAGCGCGCCGAGCGCTTCCCGAAAAGGCTCCGCGGGGAAAAGTTCCGCGAGAGCGAGCGCCTTTTTCCGCCAGTCCGTTCCCGCCATTCTTCCGCCCTCGCGTCAGCGTGCGGCGACGCGCAGAAAGTTTTCGTAGAGCTTCAGCCCCTTCGCCTGCGACTTTTCCGGATGGAACTGCGTCGCGAACACGTTCCCGCGGCGCACGGCGCTGACGAAGCGCACGCCGTATTCCGTCTCGCTCCAGACGATTTCCCGCTCGGGCGTCTCGACGTAGTAGCTGTGCACGAAGTAGAACGATTCGCCCTCGGGAGCGATGCCCTCGGCGAGCGTTCCCGCGTTTTCGGGGCGCACGGAAATCGTGTTCCAGCCCATGTGCGGGACTTTGCGTTCGGGCGAATTTTCGAAGCGGCGCACGTTCCCGCGGAACACGCCGAGCCCGGGAACGTCGCCCTCCTCCGAGCGTTCGAAAAGCATCTGCAGCCCGAGGCACACGCCGAAGAACGGCCTGTCCGCCGCGATCCATTCCTTCAGAAAGACGTCGAAGCCGGTGCTTCGGATTTCGCGCATCGCGTCCGCGATGGCGCCCTGCCCGGGAAAGACCAGCGCCGCCGCGCCGCCCGCGTCTTCGGGCCGCCGCACGATGCGCACGTTCCCGCCGACCGCCTCGAGCGCGCGCAGCACGCTGCGCAGGTTGCCCATGCCGTAGTCGATGAGCGCGACGGGCACGCCCGCCGGCGCCGCGCCGTCCGCGCTCACAAAACCTCCTTCGTGCTGGGCAGCACGCCCGCCGCGCGCGGGTTGATCTCGCAGGCGTTCATCAGCGCCTTCGCGAAGCATTTGAAGATCGCTTCGGCGATGTGGTGCGGCTCCTCGCCGTATTCGAGCCTTATGTGCAGATTCGCGCCGAGCGCGTTCGCGACGGCGAGGAAAAATTCCCGCACGAGGCAGATGTTGAAATCGCGGATCATCGGGTTCGCCGCGGGAACGTCGTAGACGAAATACGGACGCCCGCCGATGTCGAGCGCGACGCGGGCGAGACACTCGTCCATCGGCGCGATGAAGAAGCCGTAGCGGCGAATGCCGCGCTTGTCGCCGAGCGCCTGTCTCAGCGCGTTCCCGAGCACGATTCCGACGTCCTCCACCGTGTGGTGATAATCGACGCCGATGTCGCCCTCGGCGCGCACGGTCAGGTCGAAAAGACCGTGCCGCGCGAGCAGCGTGAGCATGTGGTCGAAGAACGGAATGCCCGTCGAGACGTCGGCCCTGCCCGCGCCGTCCAGCTCGACGGCGAGGCGGATGCGCGTTTCGGCGGTGTCGCGTGCGATTTCTGCGGAACGGGACATTTTTTTGAACGGAAATGAAATCAGGCGCGGACGCCCGGACGATAGACCGTCGTGCTCGAATAGGGATGCCCCGGCACGAGAACGTTCGCGCGGAACTGACCCTGGTTGATCGCGTCGGGAACGTGCTGCGTCTCGAGCGCGATTCCGGAATGGTCGCCGTAGACGGCGCCGCCCTTGCCGCGGACCTCGCCGACGGCGTCGGCGAGCCAGTTGCCGCTGTAAACCTGCATCGCGGGCTCGGTCGTCTCGACGGTCAGCACGCGGCCGTTGGATTCGTTGAAGAGCGTCGCCGCCGGGCGGAGCGTTCCCGCGAGGCCGTCGACGACGTAGCAGTGGTCATAGCCCTTGGCGAAGGCGAGCTGCTGCGCGTGGCGCGCCGCGATGCGGGAGCCGATCTGATACGGAATGCGGAAGTCGAACGGAAGCAGCCCGCGCACGTGCCAGACTTCGCCGTCGGGAATGCTCTTTTCGTCGATGGGCAGGAACTTGTCCGAATTCAGCTTGAGCCACTGCGTGAGCACCGTTCCCGCGTCGTGTCCGGCGAGATTGAAATAGGCGTGGTTGGTGAGGTTGATCGGCGTCGGCGCGTCGCTTTCCGCCGCGTAGTCGATTCTGACGGCGCCGTCCGCGCAGAGCGTGTAGACGACGGAGACCCTGACCGTTCCCGGATAACCTTCCTCGCCGTCGGGCGAGACTCGGGAGAACTTCACGGCGGGCTCGTCGTCGCTCCCGCAGACTTCCGCGGACCAGAGATACGCGTTCCAGCCGCGCTCGCCGCCGTGCAGATGATTTTCGCCGTTGTTCACGGCGAGCTGATACTCCTTGCCGTCGAGCGTGAATCTGCCGCCCGCGATGCGGTTGGCGACGCGCCCGCAGACCGCGCCCGCGTAGGCCTTCTGCGCCGCGTACTTTTCGGCGGAATCGAAGCCGAGCAAGACGTCCGCGAACGTTCCCGCGCGGTCGGGCGTGAGCCACGCGACCCAGGTCGCGCCGTAATCCGTGAACGAAGCGGAATACCCGGCGGAGTTCGTCAGCGTGTAAAGCGAAGCGTTCCCGCAGCCTTCGACTGCTCCGAAATCTTTTTTCTCAACGGCCATTGTTTTTTCTTTTTTTGAGGGTTTACGAAACGGTTTCTTTTTTTGGAAAAAATTCTCAGACGCTCAGCGCGACGGCGAAGATCTGCGCCGCAAGATAAAACGCGGAAAGAGCGCCCGTCAGCCCGAGCGCGACGACGATGCGCCCCGCTCCGTGAAGCGTTCCCGCGCGCGAATTTCCGCGCATCAGCGCGAAAAGCGAGAGCGCCGCGACGAAGCCGACGGCGAGCAGCGCCCACGAAGCCGGGCGGCACGCGTCCAGGACGGCGCAGGAGAACGGGGAGGCCGTCGCGTCCGCGCGGAGAGCGTTCATCACGACCTCGCCGAGCGCGGACTGTGCGCGCGCTCCCGCCAGAACGGAGAACGCGGGAACGGCGAGCGCGAAGAATCCCGCGAACGCGCACACGACGCGCGGCAGGTTTTCGGGTTCTTTCTGCTTTTCGGAGTCGCTCATTTTTTCTCCGAATTTATGCCGAAATTCCCCCGGGAACGCAACGGAGAAAAAGCGCGGCGCGGCGCGGCGCCGAAACGACCCGGCGCGCGCGAAAAAAAAGCGTTCCCGGGACTGCTCCGCGGGAACGCTCTTTCTTTGAAGCTCGGGGCTTCAGGCGCTTACTTGTTGATGTCGCCGATCATCTTTCCGCCGAAGACCGCGGCGTCGCCGAGTTCTTCTTCGATGCGGAGAAGCTGATTGTACTTGGCGATGCGGTCGGAGCGGCTCATCGAACCGGTCTTGATCTGACCCGCGTTCGTCGCGACCGCGATGTCCGCGATCGTGGAGTCTTCCGTTTCGCCGGAGCGGTGCGAGATGACCGCCGTGTAGCGGTTGAACTGCGCCATTTCGACGGCGTCGAGCGTTTCCGTGAGGGAGCCGATCTGGTTGACCTTGACGAGGATCGAGTTCGCGACGCCGAGCTGGATGCCCTTCTTGAGGAACGTCGTGTTCGTGACGAAGAGGTCGTCGCCGACGAGCTGGATCTTGCTGCCGAGCTTGTCCGTGAGCTTCTTCCACGTGTCCCAGTCGCCTTCCGCGCAGCCGTCTTCGATCGAGATGATCGGGTAGCTGGAGCAGAGGTCGGCGAGGAAGTCCACCATCTTGTCGCCCGAGAGCTTGCGGCCGTCGGACTTCTTGAAGATGTACTGCTTGGTCTTCGTGTCGTAGAACTCGGAGGAGGCGACGTCGAGCGCGATGCAGATGTCCTTGCCGAACTTGTAGCCCGCGTTCTTGACCGCCGCGGCGATCGTGTCGAGCGCGTCTTCGACGGAGTTCAGGCGCGGAGCGAAGCCGCCTTCGTCGCCGACCGCCGTGTCGAGTCCGCGTTTCTTGAGAACGCCCTTGAGCGCATGGAACGTTTCGGCGCCCATCTGGACGGCCTGGCGGAGCGAGGTCGCGCCGACCGGCATGATCATGAATTCCTGGAAGTCGATCGGAGCGTCGGAGTGCGCGCCGCCGTTGATGATGTTCATCATCGGGACCGGGAGCACCTTCGCGTTCGGGCCGCCGAGGTACTTGTAGAGCGGCTGTCCGAGGGATTCCGCCGCGGCCTTAGCGACCGCGAGGGAGACGCCGAGAACGGCGTTCGCGCCGAGCTTGGACTTCGTCTTCGAGCCGTCGAGCGCGAGCATCGCCTTGTCGATGGCGACCTGGTCGAACGCGTTGAAGCCGACGAGTTCCGGAGCGATCAGCGTGTTGACGTTGTCGACGGCCTTGAGCACGCCCTTGCCGCCGAAACGCTTCTTGGGATCGATGCCCTTGGCGAACTGCTTCGCGGGAACGCCCGCGTCGCGGAGTTCGAGCGCTTCATTGACGCCCGTGGAAGCTCCCGAAGGAACCGCCGCGCGGCCCATGGCGCCGGATTCAAGCGTGACGTCCACTTCAACCGTGGGGTTGCCGCGCGAATCGATGATTTCGCGCCCTTTGACGTCAACGATGCAATCAGTTGTGTATTCCATAGTGATGTTTTTTTGGAGATGAAATTGTTCTGAAAAAACTTACGCCGGGATTTCCGCGAACTCGGAAATCGCCGTTCCCGCGACTTCGGG
>JBJEVP010000308.1:0-19501 GCA_051884475.1 Candidatus Spyradosoma sp. | reverse complement strand
TTCTTCGTCCGCCGCCGACGCGCCGCCACCAGCGCGAGCGCTCCCGCGCCCGCCAACAGCCCGAACGCCGAAGGCTCAGGAATCGTCATCGTGAGAGACAGTGTCGTTCCGTCGTAAGCGAGCGATTCCGCCCAGCCCGTCTGCGTCCAACCTTTCAGCTCGACCGCATTTCCGAGGAGGCTCGTGCAGTCTGACGCGAAACCTTCTCCGTTGTACTGCAAGGCGGATGTCGTGATGAGATCCAACGCGAACGTCTCCGTCGCCGACGCGTAATCCGACAAGTCGATGATGAGCTTGCCGCCTTCGCTGATGGAGACGGAATCCAACGAAACGGAGACGCCGTCGGAAACGGAAACTTCCAACGCCGCGCCGCTGGCGACCGTCGTCGCGCCCGCATAAGTCACCGCCTGCCTATTCGTGACGATGCGCAACGTACCGCCGTCCACCGAAACCGCCTGATAAGCGTTGTCCGTCATGGAGTACAAGAAGTTCGCACCTGAGAGTTCCAACGTTCCCGTGCCCTGCTTGACAAGGGAAACCGCATTGCCGATGGAGCCGCTGAACGTGCTGTCCGTGGCGGAATCCACCGTCAGCGTCGAGCTCGTCGTGCCGTCGGCGAGACCGACCGTTCCCGCGCCGGAAAGTCCGGCGACCGTCACGGCGGACGCTCCGAGATTCAGCGTCGCGCCGCTCTGCACTTCGACGCCCTTCGTCGTGCCGAGCGCGTTCGCATGCGCCGCGACGACCGTTCCCGCCTCGATCACGGTTCCGCCCTTGTAGGTGTTCGCGTTCGAGAGCGTCAGCGTTCCCGCGCCGGCTTTCTTCAGCGCGCCGTCGCCGGAAATCACGTTGGCGATGGAAATCGCCGCCCCCACGTCCGTGAACGTCTTCGACGCCGTGTCGTACTTGCCCGTGTTGATCGTGCTCGTCGTTCCCGTACCGAGAACGATTGGGAGTGAATCGACGGAAATCGTCAGCGACTCCGCGGTCGTCCCCAACACGCCGCCGTTCAGATTGAGCGAGCTGGAGTTGATGTTGTTAAAGAGCTTCGTCATCGCTCCGGCGACGAGAGTACCGCCGCTCGCAAGGTTGACCACGGAACTTTTGGTGGATGTGCCATCCCAATTCTGCCCGAAGCCGATGGACGCCGCGACCAAGGTGCCTCCGTCCCTCACGTTCACGATGCCGTTGCCGTCGCGAGACAAATTCAGAGCCCCGCCGACAACCATGTCGCCGTCGACGTTCAACGTCGATGTCCCATTGCCTTGAAAACGCAGGTAAAATTCTCCGGTGACGTTCAGAGTTGTGTCTGCTCCGACGTTCGTCACGGGATTCGTGCCTCCATCGGCAGACGTCGGTCCCTTATATCTGGCGATCGTCGCGTTCGCGCCGGTGAAATTCAAGGTCCCGTCGGTCTGATTGACGGCACCGAGAGTCACGTTCGCGCCGTTAAAATTCGTTGTTCCCGCGACCTGCGAGAAGCCACCAGTCATGTTGACCGTTCCCGCCAACGTCAGCGTGCCGCCGTCGGTGTGCTTCAGAGTTCCCGCACCGGAAATGTCGCTCGCGATCGTGACGTTGCCGTTTCCGTAAACGCGAATCACGCCGCCGGCCGCGCCGACCTCAATCGCCGTTGTAAACGAGCCCTTGTCGCTCTGCGTCGTGTTGTCCACGTTACGGAAAAGCAGCCCGCCGCCGTTGAGCACGACCTTGCTCGCGCTGCCGAGACGGACGGAGGAAATCGCAGACGACATGTCACCGGTCAGCATGTCAACTATGCCGGACGTGATTTCCACCGTCCCCGAAAAACTGTTCCCGATCGTGATGGTGCTGAACGACGGATCGTTTCCGCCGGAATCGGATGTGTTTCCGACCGCAGCGACCGCGAGCGTTCCCGAGCCGGAAACATTGGAGAAATCAAGCGTCGTGTTCTGACTAGTAATAGCCAATTTGGCCCCTCCGGAAATGGAGACGCTGCCCGTCGTCGCGAGCGAGCCGGAGGAAACCGTTCCCGAGCCGGAGAGCGTCAGCGTAGAACCGTCGGCGACCGTGATCGCGTTCAGAGTCACGGCGTCCGTCGCCGTCATGTCCGCGGAAGAATTGAACGTGACATTGGAAAGATTCCCGAGCGTCTGATTCGTGCTCTCCCCGATCGTCCACGACGCGTCCGTCCAATTGCCGGTCGCGCCGCCGCCCCAAACGCAGTCTTTCAGATAATACAGCGTGAGAAGCGCGGAACTTAGCGCGACCGTTCCGCCCTGACCGCCGCCGTTCATGTTCCCCTTATAAGACGAGAGCGTTTCCGAGTTGTCTGTGCCCCAAGAGAGCGTCGGCGTCATCGCCTGATCGCCGCCGGTAACGCTGAGCGTATAAGTCGTGCCCGCAGTAATCGTCTGCGTGAACGTCACATAGTTGGTGTCGGAGGAACTGAAGAAAGTAAACGTAGTGTCTCCGTCAATGGTTCCGGAGTAAGAAGAGCTCGGGCTCAATTCTCCGCGCCCAATCTGAAGCGTCCACGCGTCATTCGCTTTAGTGTAATTGAGCACGACGGCGTTCGCGTCCGGATTGTCGCTATCAGCGCCCCAATATGCAGCGACGACGTAGGACTTGTCCGCGTCGAGCGTCTTGATCAGCTCCTCCGTAAAATTGAAGGAGAGAGCATAGTCTCCACTGTAATAGTCTCCTCCGCGCGACGGAGCGGTCGTCCATTCGAGCGTTCCGTATTCGGAATCGATTTCCGCGAACGCGGAGGCGCCCATCGCCGCGGCGGCGAGGAGGGAGGTGATAAGCAATTTTGATGTCTTCATTGCGTGTGATTTTTTTGAATGGTTATTTTGAAATGGCGTGAAAAACGAGCGGAGACGGCGGTCCCGTCTCTTTTCTGAGGTTCGATTTTGCAAAAAAAAAACGGCTGGCAAGCCGTTTTTCTCGGCGAAGCCGAAAATTTTTTTCGACGGCGCGCGCGGGAACGGGGCGTGGATAGTGGATAACGGATAATGAATAATGGATAGTGGATAATGGATAATTGAGTGTTCAAAGTTTTTGCTTAGGCAAAAAAAGAGGAAAGCTGAGGGGTGAGAGATGAGAGGAACAAATCTTTTGAAGGGAAAAAGCCGCGCGATGGGAATCGCGCGAAATCTGTTTTCATCCGTTCCATCCGTGTTTCAAAAACCTCAGTGAGAACTATTCATTGTTCATTATCCGTTATCCATTATTGAAGCGGCGGGACGCCGCTTCTCCCAAGAGAGAACTTCTTTTTACTTCTATGACTTCCAGTGAAAAAAGGAAGAGAGCTGAGGGATGAGAGGAACAGATCCTTTGAAGGGAAAGAGCCGCGGCGCGAAATCTGTTTTCATCCGTTCCATCCATGTTTCAAAAACCTCGGTGAGAATTATCAGTCATCCATTATCCGTTATCCATTGTTCCTCTCATCTCTCACCTATCATCCCTCCTCTTTCTCTTCTGTTCCTTCCCGGTTCAAATTTACTTCCTTTGACTTCGCGGTTTCCTTCGCGTTGAAAAAAAAAAGCGTTCCCGCGAAGTTCACGGGAACGCTTTTTTTTTGGAAGAATCGTTTCGAACGAATCAGCCGCCGATCTGGTAGCGGGAGAAGCGGGAAATCTTGATGTTTTCCCCGGTCTTCGTGATCTGTTCGGTGATGAGATCGTTGACCGTCGTCTTTCCCGTCGTGTCCTTGACGTAAGGCTGGTCGAGGAGGCAGATTTCGGAATAGAACTTTTCGAGCTTGCCGGCGACGATCTTTTCGATCGCGGCGGCGGGCTTGCCTTCGCACTGAGCCTTGACGATTTCGGTTTCCTTGGCGATTTCCTCCGCGGGAACTTCGGCGCGCGTGATGAAGCGCGGAGCGGCGGCGGCGATGTGCATCGCGACGTCGCGGGCGAAGTTCTGGAAGAGCTCGTTCTTGGCGACGAAGTCGGACTCGCAGTTCACTTCGACGAGAACGCCGATGCGCCCGCCCATGTGAATGTAGGAAGCGATCGTGCCCTGGGAAGCGGAGCGGCCCGCCTTCTTGTCGCGCGTCGCGGCGCCCTTCTTGCGAAGGATTTCGGCGGCGGCGTCCATGTCGCCGTCGGTTTCGACGAGGGCCTTTTTGCAGTCCATGAGACCGGCGCCCGTGCGGGTGCGGAGTTCGTTGACGATTTGTGCAGTGATGGCTGCCATGATTTTAAGTGCTTTCTTTTATCGGAGTTTCGGATTATTCGGCCTTGGCTTTGGGCGCGCGCGGCTTGCGCGTTCCCGTGCGGCGGGCCGGCTTCTTGGCGTCGGCGAGCTGGCTGTCCTTGAGCAGGTCGGGGGAAATCGTCACTTCCGGTTCGACGGAGGCGGCGGCGATTTCCTGCTTGGCGACGGGAGCGGCGGCGCGGCGCGCGGCGGATTCCGCTTCGCGGCGGGCGAGGCCGGCCTGAATCGCGTCGGAAACGACGGAAACGATGAGGCGGACGGACTTGACGGCGTCGTCGTTGCCCGGAATCGGGAACGCGACCTGGGTCGGGTCGGAGTTCGTGTCCACGAGGCCGACGCAGGGAATATTGAGGCGCTTGGCTTCGTTGACGGCGATTTCCTCATTGAGAATGTCGATGACGAAGACGGCTCCGGGCAGTTTGTAGAAGTCGAGCAGACCTTCGAAGCCGCGGGACATGCGCGCCATCTGGCGCTTGATGACGGCGGCTTCCTTCTTGTGCATCTTGTCGAGCGAGCCGTCCGCTTCCATGCGGAGGTATTTGCGGTATTTCTCGAGCGAGCCCTTGACCGTTTCGAAATTGGTCAGGCAGCCGCCCATCCAGCGATTGACCGCATAGGGCATGTTGCACGCCTTGGCGGCATCACGCATGAGATCCTGCGCCTGGCGCTTCGTCGCGACGAAAAGCACGTCCTTGCCGGAAGCGACCGTGTCCTCGATGAATTTCGTGGCCTTTTCGAGGCATTCGAAAGTCTTTTCGAGGTCGATGATGGAAATCCCGTTCTGGTGCTTGAAGACGAATTCGCGGGATTTCGGGTTCCAGCGGCGGGTCTGGTGACCGAAGTGGACGCCGGCGTCGAGGAGATCTTTGACGGTGATGTTCATGATTTTTATGGCTCCGTATCTCGTCGCCGCCGGACCGCGGGAGACATTGGATATGATTTGCGATTTTTGATTTTTTTTTGACGTGAAAGAGCGAAAGGCGTTCCGGCAGGCCGCTTTTCGCGTGAAAGAGCGGAAATCAAATCGGTTTTCTCAGTTTTCCGCAAGCGCAAAAAACGTTTCGGAATCGGGAACGACGACTTTCGCGAGAACGCGGCCCGGAGAGGCGGCGGGAACGACGAGAATCTCCGCGCCGCGCGGGAGCGGGAACGCAAGGAGGTCGTTCAGGTCGAAACGCTCGTCGCGCGTCCGTCCGCGGGCGAGCTCCCGACGGGAACGCGCGTCGAGCACGAGGATTTCGCGCGCGAGGCGGACGCCCTCGCGGGAGCGCAGGGAAAAGCCGACGCGCACCGTTCCCGCGGGAAGTTTTTCCGCGAAGCGGAGATAGCGCGCGGTGACGTTCAGCGCGGGAACGCCGGAATCCTCGCCTTCGGGGAGCCAGGCGAGCGGGAAATGCAGTCCGGTGGGCTCGGCGCGGGCGGCGTAGATCGCGAAGCGGGGATCGTCGGGATCGGCCTGCGCGGCGTCGGCGTCGAACCACGCGGAGTTCGCGCGCCCGCCGTCGCCGGCGCCGAGATGCCGCCACTCGCCCGCGTCCCAAACCTCGACCCACGAATGATTGCCGGGCTTGTTTCTCCAGCGGCAGCCGACGAAGCGCGCGGGAACGCCGACGGCGCGGCACGCGTCCACGAGCAGAATCGAAAGTCCGGTGCAGGAGGCCTTGCCGATGCGCATCGAGTGGAACGGCGACTGGTCGGGCCTGTCGCGCTCCGTGCTGTAGCGGACGCCGAGGATCGCCCAGATTTCGCGGTTGAGCGTCTCCGCCGCCTCGGTCGGGCTCGCGCAGCCGCGGACGAGCGGGAGGAACTTTTCCCGAAAAAGCGCGCGCCATTCGTCGCGCGGCTCGCCGACGGAAGTGTCCGGCAGGACGTAGTTGCGGAAAATCTCGTCGGGAACGCTCCACGGCGCGCGTTCCCGCGCCTCCGTCGCGAGGCGGAGATTCTCCTCGTCGCGGGAGGGCGCGCCGAACGCGCACGCGGCGGCGGCGAGACAGAAAAGGACTGCGGAAACGATTTTCATGGGGAGAACGGGAAGTTCCGAGCGCTTCCCCGCAAAAAAAAACGCGCGGAAACGTTCCCGCGCGTTTTTTCTTCGGGAGAAGGGGACGTCAGGCCTTCGGCTTGACCTCGACCTCCTTCGCCTGAGCCGAGTGGTAATACTTGGAGTAGGTTCCGTACTGCCCCGAGCTGACGTAGTAGCGCGCGGTTTCGCGGACCATCTGGTTCATCACCGCGCCGAAGATCGGCACCTTCGATTCCTGGATGCGGTGCAGGTTGTTCTTGATCATCGAACGCTGCACCGTGTTGAAGCGCACCGTGTAGACGATGCCGTCGCACAGCGGAAGGAGGTTCAGCACGTCGGACACGGCGCCGATCGGCGGAGTGTCGATGACGATGCGCGTGTAGCGCGTCTTGAGCTCCTCGATCATCGCGCGGAACTTTTCGCCGTTGATGATCTGCGTCGGGTTCTTGCAGTAGGCGCCGACCTGAAGCACGTCGAAATTCGGACGGACGTCGTGGATGATCGCCTCGTCGAGGCTCATTTCGCCTTCGATGTAGCGGATGAGCCCGCGGTTGTCCTTGGCGAGGCCGAGCGAATTGCCGACGTTCGGCAGGCGCAGGTCCGCGTCGAGCACGAGCACGCGGTCGCCGTGCGTCGCGTAGGTCAGCGCGAGATTGGTGGAAATGAACGTCTTGCCTTCGGACGGCGTCGTGGACGTGACGAGAATCACCTGCGCGTTCTTGGAGATCTCGCCGATCTTCAGCGCGGAATAAATCGCGCGGAACGCCTCCGTCGCGCCGCGGTCCTTGCCGTTGACGACGACGCAGGCCTTGTCGATCGGCGACTTCACGCGGCTGAGCTTCGTCACGGTGCCGAGCAGCGGAATGCCGAGGAAGGACTCGACGTCGCGGGAAGACTTGATGCGGTCGTCGAAGAACGAAAGCAGAACGATGATGCCCGCGCCGAGCGCGATGCCGGCGACCACGCCGAAGATGGCGTTGAGCGCGAAGTTCTTGTTGGACGCGCGCGTCGGAACGACGGCGGGATCGAGAATGCTGACGATGGAGGAGACCGATCCGATGACGCGCATCTTCAGGTCCTCCAGGTTGAACTTCAGGCGCTGGAGAAGTTCTTCGTTGAGCGAAATCTTCTTGTCGAGCGCGGTGAGCTGGGAAATCGCGTCGCGCAGGCGGACGAGCTGCGCCTCCTTTTCCTCGGCGCGCTTCTGCGCGAACTCGTAGCGGCGCTTCGAGGCGACGAAGTTGGATTCGAACTCGGATTCCGCCTTCTTCACGGCTTCCGCGAGTTCCGCCTCGGCCTGTTCGAGCTGCTGCGTCTGCGCGATCAGCGTCGGGTGATTCTTACCGTATTTTTCGAGAAGTCCGGTGATGGAGATGCGCAGGTCGGCGACGCGCGGGAGCAGCGTGGCGACGAGCGCGTTGCCCGTGATCGCCGGCTGGGAAAGGAGAGAAAGCCCGGCGGCCTTCGTCTTCTGGATTTCGTTGCGGATGGCGAGCTGGTCTTCGTAGTTCTTGCGTTCGGCGTCGCGCACGGCGATGACGTTCGCGAGCTCGGACGTCGCCGTCCCCATGTCGGACGTCAGAAGTCCTTCGTCCTTGACGAGACGGTTGCGTTCCTCGCGCTGCTGCGCGAGCGTGTGCTCCATCTGCTCGATCTGCACGCGCGTCGTCTCGATGACGGGGCTCGTGAGGTTGGCGCGGTCTTCGGAATTGTATTTCTGAATTTCCTCCGCGAAATAGTTGGCGAGCTTTTCGGCGACTTCCGGGCGGCGGTGCGTGTAGTTGACGTAGGCGATGAAGGTCGCCTTCTGCGGAACGACGTCGCGGTGCGCGGCGATGACTTCCGTCGGCGTCATCGGCCCCGTGAACACGTTCCCGCCCTGATAGGGCTTGACGACTTCGGTCAGCTCGGCGGACGTCAGGCGCGCCTGCACGCGCTTGACGATCGTTCCCGAGCGCATGATCTCGAGCTGCGTCTGAAAGTCCTCCTGTCCGGAGATCGTGTCCAGCGTGGACGTGCTCGCCGCGCTTCCGGGAGCGGCCTGAATCGCGTTCTTCAGGACGCGCAGACGCGCGGACGCCGTGTATTCGGGAACGACGTTGTAGGTGTAGATGAGCGCGCCCGTGACGACGACGAAGACGGAGAGAATCAGATACCAGATGCGTTCGCGGAACATCGCGATCCAGTCCGCGAGCGTGCGCGTCTGCATCGCCTCGGAAAGGCTCGTCGCGTCGCCGTAGCCGCCGCCGTAGCCTCCTCCGTAGTTGTTGTATCCGTACCCGTAACCGTAGCCGGGACCGTAGCCCTGCCCCTGAGGCGGAACCGCGTCCGAAGGCGGCTGCTGCGGGTTTTCGTTGTTTTCCGGAATCGCCATCTGAAAAAACCTTTTTTTCCTGGTGAAAACTGTTGTTCTGCGTTCCCGCGCGTCAGATCGCGCTGTCGGGAACGAAAATGCGGTCGCCTTCCTCGAGCGGGAAGTCGGGATCGAGTCCTTCCTGAATGCGCTTCAGGTCGACTTCCCAGTTGCGGATGACGCCGTCCTTCGTGCGCGTGACCTTCACGCCGGTGCGGGAGGCGCGCGGGAGCACGCCGCGAGCGGCGTCGATCGCCTTCGCGAGCGTCAGTTCCTCCTCGATGGGAATGAGAACGGGACCCGGGCTCGCGACGTAGCCGCTGACGTAGATGCGGCGCTCCGCGTAGGCGACCACGGTCAGCGTGACCTGCGGATTCGTGTAGTAGCCGTCGTCGCGGTAACGCTTTTCGACGTAGTCCTTCAGCTCGGCGAGCGTCTTGCCTTCGACGGAAATCTGCCCGATGAAGTTCAGAGTGATGTTGCCTTCCTTGGACACGCGATATTCGCCGCGGTTGTCCGGCTCGGCGTACATCTCAAAGCGCAGCGTATCCAACGGGCGGATACGATAGTCCTGACTGTTGAGCGACTCGCCGCGGCTCACGGGCGGCGGCGCGTACGTTCCCGCGCCCGAAACGGCGTCGCACCCCGAAAAAACGAGGCAAAAGAAAAGAGCCGCAACGGAAATCGCGGCTCGAATCAGAAAATTTGATTTCATCTCAAATTGAACTTATTGATTTTCTCGACTTCGCGAAAAGAGACCGAAAAGCGTCGAGGGCGTCTCTCCCTCCGCTCAGTAGCGGAGAGAGACGCCGACCGTCACGATGTTGTTCGTGTAGTCCTGATCCTTGGCATTCGAGTCGTCGATCGAGAGCGAGTAGTTCGCGTAGGCGTTGGCGTATTCGTTGATCGCGTAGGCGGCGCCGACAGTCACGGTGTAGCAGTCGTCCTCGCGGGGAGAATACTGATAATCGTCGAGGCGATAGCTGAAGCCGGCGTTCGCGGACCAAAAATCATCGATCTTATAGTCGCCGCGGACGGAAACGCCCGTGGAGAGAATGCTTTCCGCGGCGCCGCCGATTTCGAAGTCTCGGTCGAGCGTCAAAGCCGTGGAGAGCTTTTCGGTCGCGCGCCAGTTAGCCGTGACGGAAGCGCCGAGCGCATTCTTGTTGTCGGCGGAATCGATCGTGCGGCGGGAATAATCGGAACGCGTGTAACCGACGCGGCCGCTCAGAGAAAGCTTTTCCCAGGCTCGGCCTTCGGCGGAAAGACCGAAGAACCAGACCTGCTCGATGCCGGGCGTCTCGCCGTTCGTGCGGTTGCGGCCGCTGGAGGCGAGATCGGAATAGCGGTATTCGCCGGAGAGACCGACGTTCAGCTTTTCCGTCACCGCGTAGTAAAGATACAGCGGAACCGCGTACTGCTGGCGGTCGTTGTAGTTGTACTTCGCGTCGGAATTTTCGTAGGTCGTGCCGTTCCACTTGAAGCCGGTGCGGACGGAAGTCTTTTCGCCGACCTTGTAGGAAGCGATGGCGTTCCCGTAGTAGTTGTAGGAACGGGTCATCTCGCCCGCCGTGTAGGAGTTGCGGGAAGAGCTGGACTGATTGTGGTGGAAGCCCGCGGCGACGGTGCAGCGGAGCTTGTCGCCCTCGGCGCCGTGCGCGAACGTGAAGTCGAGATTCTCGAGCGCGCGGTTGTTGTCCGTCTCGTCCATGTAGAACACGAAGTTCTCGACGAAGCGGAGAGTCGCCTTGCTGCGGCCGGATTCACCGGTGCTGAACTCCACGCCCGGAGCGATCGTGAGAATCGTGTCGGACTTCTCTCCGCCGTCGGAGAGATAAATGTTGTCGTTGTAGGCGATAGAGGTGTTCAGGAGGGCGCGAATGCCGGCCTCCTCGCCGAGTCCGGGAAGCGGAATCAGCGGAGAACCCGCATAGGCGGAGCCGGCGACGCCGGCGAGAACAAAAGAAACTGCGAGTTTTTTGAAGACTGTTTTCATCGTTTTTCTTGTGTAAAGGGAAATTTGGTATTGTGGCGAAATGTTGTCCCATCCCCGGCGGAGGCGCAAGTCTTTTTTGAGAAAAAAGAAGCTCTAATCCCCGGGAGGGCAAACGGGGAATCGGAAATCAGGACGGGAGCTCCCTCCGGCTTCCGATTCCCCGTCTCCGGATCAGCGCATCTCCTCGCCCGTCTCCATGTTCAGAATCTTGAAGTTCTCCACATGGAAGGAGGGGTCGGCGCGGAACGAAAGGCTCACGTTGTAGGCCTTTTCGATGTCGGCGATGGAATCCCGGTCGTCCGAACGCAGGCGGTCCAGATTCAGCGGGTGCAGGAAGATACGGAAGGAGAGTTCCCGCCCGACGTTCGACTGGATTCCGCGCATTCGGCGGATGACGCTGACGAGTCGGCGCTGAATCTCGACGCTCATCGTGCGGGGATTCTTGACGATCCCGCGGCCCTGGCAGTACGGGCAGCCCATGTAGAGCGACGTCGTGTTGCTTTCCTGCTGGCGCTGGCGCGTCATCTGCAGAATGCCGAGCTGCGAGATCGGCAGGATCTGGTGCTTCGCGCGGTCCATGCTCATCGCGTCGCGGAGGGCGTTGAAGACGGCCTTGCGGTCCTTCGGATTCTTCATGTCCACGGTGTCGATGATGATGAGCCCGCCGAGGTTGCGGAGACGGATCTGGCGCGCGGACTCCTTCACGGCCTCGATGTTCGCCTGAACGACGAAGTCCTTGGCGTCGCCCTTGCCCTTATGGCCGCTCGTGTTGACGTCGATCGCGGTGAGCGCCTCGGTCTCGTCGATGACGATTTCGCCTCCGGACGGGAGCGGCACGCGGCGCATGTAGGTCTGCTCGATCTGGCGCTCGATGTTGAAGCGCTCGAAGATCGGAATGTTGTCCTTGTAGCGGACGACCTTGCTGCGGGAACGCGGCGAGATTTCGCCGACGGCCTTGATGATCGCCTGATAATCCTCCTCGGAATCGACGAGAATGCGGTCGATGTCCTCCGTGAGGAAGTCGCGCACGGTGCGCTCGATCAGGTCCGGTTCCTGGTAGAGCATGCAGGGCTTCGCCGTGGTGTTGATCGTGTTGCAGATCTCGGCCCAGCGGCGGAGCAGCATGTGCAGGTCGCGCACGAAGTAGCGGAGCTTCTTGCCCTCGCCCGCCGTGCGGATGATGACGCCCATGCCCTGCGGGATGGTGAGCTTGCGGAGCAGTTTCTTGAGGCGGTCGCGCTCGGCGGAATTTTCGATCTTACGGGAGACGCCGCACTGCCCCGAAAACGGCATGAGGACGATGAAGCGGCCGGGAATCGCGATGTTCGTCGTCGTGCGCGGCCCCTTCGTTCCGATCTGATCCTTCGTCACCTGAATGACGATTTCGGAGCCGATCGGGAAGAGCTCGGGAATGTCCGTGATCTTGTATTTTTCGCGCTTGGACTTCTGCTCGGCGCTCTCGTTGTCGCGAATGAACTCGACGGACGAGTCGTTCGCGGCGGGAAGCATGTCCCAGTAATGCAGAAAGGCGTTTTTCTGCTGCCCGATGTCCACGAAGGCCGCCTTCAGTCCTTTTTCAAGATTCTGAATGCGTCCCTTGAAGATGGCGCCGACCATGCGCTGTTCGCCGACGCGTTCGAGCTCGTACTTTTCGAGCACGCCGTCGGTGAGCAGGGCCGCGCGCTTTTCGAGCGGCTCGGAGTTGATGATCAGTTCGCGGAACCGATCGCGGTCTTTGGAAAAATGTTTCACGATGCGTTGAAGGATGGGGAGTTTCTTTGCCCGCTGACGCGCGCCCTCGTTGAGCTCGGCCGTGGGAATCGGCGTCACCTCGTGCGGTTTCGGCGGGTGGCGCAGAGACTCGTTTTCGTCGTGCGGCAAATTGTCTTTTTCTGGAATGTCTGGCATTTTTTTTGTTTGTGTTTGAGTGTTGCTTTATGCCGGGAGTTCCGTTCGGGAAGAAGCCGTCTTCGGTTCGTCCGGATTTCCGAAGGCCTTTTCCGCCTCGGAAATCTCCGTATGGCAGTGCACGCTCTGCACCAGCCCGAACACGATGAAGCAGCTCAACACAAAGGACCCCCCGTAACTGAGAAACGGAAGCGACAGTCCGGTCACGGGCATCATGCCGATGTTCATGCCGATGTTGATCAGCAGATGAACGCAGATCATGACCGAAACGCCGATCGTCAAAAGTATTCCGAATGTGTCCCGGGAGCGCAGGCCGATGACGATCGTCCGGAACATGAGCGCCCCGTAGGCGAACACCAGCGCCGCGCATCCCGCGAAGCCGTATTCCTCCGCAAGCACGGAGAAAAGAAAATCGTTGTGCGCCGCGAGCTCCGGCAGATAGCCGAGCTTCGCCTGCGTGCCCCTGTTGAAGCCCTCGCCCGTCAGCCCGCCCTTTCCGACGGAAATCATCGACTGACGCACGTTCCAGCTCGAACCGACGCCGTTCGGATCGATCGTCTGCGGATCGACGAACGACAGCAGGCGTTCCCGCTGGTAGTCCTTCAGCAGAAAGAAATACGAATCCTTCTCGTAGCCCCATTCCGCGCGGTTCTCGCGGGAACGGATCTCCGCCGCCGGATTCTGCGGCACGCGCCCCGTCTCCTCCACGCGCGCCTCGATGTAGTCGACCACGCGGGCGCGGTAGAAATAAAGATCGACGGCGACGACCGAAAACAGCAGCGCTCCCGCCGCGCCCACGATCCAGAAAAAGCGCGCCGTCAGATTCGCCGCGAAAAGCAGCGCGAAGAGCACGGGAACGTAAACGAGGCTCGATCCCAAGTCCGGCTCGACGAACACCAGCGCGAACGGAACGAACGCGCCCGCGGCCGCGCGCCAGAACGTCGGGAACGACTCCCGGAAACCGCCCAGCGGCTTCACCGAAAGCAGCGCCGCGAGAAAGATCAGCGTCGAGACCTTCGCGAACTCCGACGGCTGCACGCTCGTCGAACCGACGAAATACCAGCGGTACGCGCCGTTCACCGCGTGAATGAGCTGCACGCCTCCGATCTTGAAGAAGCCGAACACCGCGACGGGCACGAGCAGCGCGACGCCCGCCAGGTAGATGCGGTTCGCGTTGAGCCTGTAGAAACGGAAGTCGACCGCGGAAACGCCCAGATAAGCGAGGATTCCCGCCGCGATGTACACGATCTGCTTGCGCCATTCGTCGCTCGCGTCGTAGCTCCCCGAAGCGAAGATTCCCGCCACGCCCAACGCCGAGAGCGCCAGAATGATCAGCGGCGTGAGCTTGTCCATGCGGCACAAAAAGCTCCATCCCGCCTCAAAAAAGGAGGCGAGACGGGAACGGTCTGCGATGACGGCGGTGCTCACAACGTGGATTTTCGAAAAAATTTCCGTTCATCATAAAACCTTACCCCGAGCATTAAAACAACAAAAAGCGCTCCCGAAACAAAAAAATCCCGCACGGCGGACGTGCGGGATTTCAGAGGAAAGTGGCGGAGAGAGAGGGATTCGAACCCCCGGTGCCTTGCGGCACACCTGATTTCGAGTCAGGCACAATCGGCCACTCTGTCATCTCTCCGTGACGAAAGAAAGGGCTAATGAAAAACGTTCCCGCGCGGCAAGTCAACTTTTTTCCCGCGTCCGAAGGGAAATCGGATTGAACGCGGAACGGGAATTCCGTTTAATTCCCCGACATGAACATTTATCCCGCAATCGACATTCAGGGAGGCAACTGCGTGCGTCTGCGCCAGGGCGCGGCGGACGACTCGACCAAGTATTTCGAAGATCCCGCCGAGCCCGCGCGGGCGTTCGCGCGCGACGGCAGCGAATGGATTCACGTCGTCGATCTCGACGGCGCCTTCGGAGGCGAGCCCCGCAACATCGCCGCGCTGAAACGGATCGCCGCGACGGGGCTCAAGATTCAGTTCGGCGGCGGCCTGCGCACCGCCGAAAACGTCCGCGCCGTGCTCGACGCGGGAGCGGCGCGCGTCATCGTCGGCACGCGGGCCGCGCACGACGACGCCTTCGTCGCGGACCTCGTGAAGACCTTCGGCGGCGAAAGAATCGCCGTCGGCATCGACGCCAAGGACGGATTCGTCGCCGTGCGCGGCTGGGTGGACGTGACGACGCGCCTCGCCTCGGAACTCGCGGGAACGGTCGCCGCGCTCGGCGTCCGCACCGTCATCTACACGGACATCGCGACGGACGGCATGCTCAGGGGGCCGAACTTCCCCGCGCTCGAAAAAATGCTCGCGAGCACGTCCGCGAACGTCATCGCCTCGGGCGGAGTCTCCCGCCGCGAGGACATTCTTCGCCTGCGCGGACTCGCGGGAACGCACGCGAACCTCGACGGCGCGATCGTCGGCAAGGCGCTTTACGAAAAACGCGTCTCGCTCCCGGACCTGCTCGAAATCGCGGCCTCGGCGGACGCGAAGTAGGCGGACGCCGAAAAAGCGAAGAACGCGGAGAAAACCGACGGAAGCCGGTCTCTCCGCGTTCTTCGCTTTTTTTTGACGGAGTCCCCGCGAAAATCAGTCTCCGGCGGGCGGAACCGGAGCTTCGGGCGCGGGAGGAATCTCGGCGGCGATGTCGTCGGCCTTGTCCTCGGCGGGAACGCCGTCGGACTTGGACTCCGCCTCGTCTTCCTTGGCGGCGGCCTTCGCCTGCGCCGCGGTCATTTTCGGATAAGTGAAAAGAGAACCGTCGGAGAGCTCGGAAACGTAGCCTTCGAGCACCAGCCAGCGCAGGCAGCCGAGCAGCTCGGAAAGCTGCGCGTCCGTCTCGGAGGAAGCCGCCGGCTTCTCCTCCGCGGGAGCGGGCTCGACGGCGGGAGTGTCGGACTTCTCCTCGGCGGGAACGCCGGAATCGACCTCGACGACCGTCTCCGGCGAGGGAGCGGGTTCGGCGGGCGCGGGAACGCCCGGCGTCTCTTCGCCGATGCCGAGCATCAGCTTCGGCAGATCCTGCACCTTGGTGTTCGGGTGCTTTTCAAGGAAATCGAACACGCGCTGAATCGTGTCGGAGAACACGGAATCGGGCGTGCGGAACTTGCGTCGGATCGCGCAGACGAGCGTGATGCCCTTGGCGCCGCGCTTGAACAGCGAAAAGCCCGCGCGACGCAGACGCCCGCGCAGGAAATTCGCGGTGTCGAGCGGGAAACGGCGCTGAAAGGCGAGTTCGTTCTCGATGCCCGCCTTCATCGGCCCCATCGGCATCTGTTCGAGAAGCTTTCCGGGGAAGCGCGCCGCGCCGACCGCGCGCACGGCCTTGTTCCTGCGCGCGGAAAGCAGAAACGCCTTCGCCGCGCCCGCGCCGTCGAGCGTCTCCGGCTCGCCGTCCCTGCGGTCCTTGACCGTGTAGCGCACGACGGTCTTCATCTTGGCGATCCAGGCGTCCACGGACTCCTGGTCCCTGACGGTCTCGAGGCGAGCCATGAACTTTTCGAACGGCATCTTCGGGAAATTGGCGGCGTGCCAGTCGCGCAGAATCTGCTGATACGCGTGATAATTCGGCGGCGCGAGCAGTTCGCCCGTGAAGCCGCACTTCGCGACCATCGTGAAGTTGCCCTTGGGCGGCTCGACCTCGACCGTCTCGACGGTGAAGAACTTGTCCGCGTGGCGCTCGAAGACGTAGGCGAGCGCGTCCGCCTCGCCGAGGAACGGCATGCCGTCGGGCACGCTGACGAACAGCGTCGGAGCGGCTTCGGGCTTGGGCGCCTCCGCGGCGTCGGCCTCCGACTTCACCGGCTTTTTCTTCGCGGGGACGAAGGGCTTCACCGCGACCGTGAAGCGGTCCGGTTTTTCGAGAATCAGATTCGCGATTTCAAAAAGCGCGTACGTGCGCGCGGACGCCTTCACCGCCTTCGCGAGCACGTTGAACGGCTTTTCTTCGGGGAAAAACGAGACTTCGACGACGCGCGGCGGCGGGAACGTTCCCGCGTGCGGCCTGCCGCGATGCGGACGCGGTCCGCGCGGCGCGTTCCCGCGGGAATCGTCGCGGCGGCGGCGTTCGCCCTCGCCTCTGAACTCGCGGCGCGGCGGACGGGCTTCGCCGCCGAAGGCGGGCGCCCCGCCCTGCGGACGCGCGGGCGCTCCCTCGTCGGAGCGGGGACGCGGCGGACGGCGGTCGCGGAATCCGCCGGGCGCTCCGGCGGGACGTTCGCGGCGCGGCGCGCTCCCGCGACGGTCGTCGCGCGCGACGCGTTCGACGGAAATCTTTTCCGTTCCGTTGCCGGAAGCCCACGAAGGCTGAAAGCTGAGCGAGGAGAGCGAGCTCAGATCGAGTTCGCCGGGATGTTCATTGTCACCGTTGTTGCCGTCCATAGACTGTCTGAAAAAAATGAATTTCTGATGAAATTAAACCGCTCCGCCGCCGCCCGCGCAATAACTGAATTGAGAAGGAGAAGCCGGAAGCCGGGGGATTCGCCCCGCCGCGGGAACTTTTTCCCGCCCGCTATTCCTAACGCCGATAATACTGATGTTCGGCGACGAGCTGCCGTTCCCGCAGGTCGGCGTTCCCGCGCGTCCGCGAGAAATCGCGGAAAAGCACGAACGCCATGAACGCCAGCAGCGCGAAGACGAACGCCGTCTGCACGTTGGCGAGCACGCCGCGCGGAAGCGGGCGGCGGCGCAGGCGCTCGATCGTCGCGAAGAGAATGTGCCCGCCGTCCAGCACGGGAACGGGAAGCAGATTCAGGAACGCGAGATTGACGTTGATGAGCACCGTCAGCGCGAGCACGCGCCGCAGGTCGAACGAGATTTCGTAATACGTGTCCGCGATGGAAAAGATGCCGTTCAGGTGCCCGACGCCGATGTCCGACTTCGGATCGAGCAGCCCGACGACGGAATCCCAGGTGAGCTTCGCGGCGTCCGCGATCTGAGTCCACGGAGCCTCGCGCACGTAGCGGATCGGGCGCTCTATGGGCAGGCCCGCCCGCAGCGCCTTTTCCTCGGGAACGACGGACGCGGCGGCGCCCTCCAGCGAAACGGTCGTGCGGCCGCCGTCCGGAAGATCGAAAAACAGCGTCAGCGTTCCCGCCGCGTTCGGGAAACGCCCGAAATCCTCCGCGGAGGAGACGGCGACGATTCCGGAAACGCCGTCGGAAATCCCGGCGAGCTTCGCGCCGACCGGACAGAGTTCCGCGGCGGCGGATTCGTCCGGCAGCGCGTTCAGCACGACGAGATTGCGCCGCGGCGCCTCCTCCGAAAAATCTTCCGGGTCGTCCGGCACGGGAACGAACAGCAGTTCCCGCGCGACGCCGTTTTCCGAGAAGGAAATCTTCCCGAGCGCGCGGCGCACGGGAACGGACTTCGGCGTGAGCGGCACGGCGACCTCCGCCGCGGGAACGCCGCGCTCGACGACGATTTTCGTCGGCGCCCCGCGGGAACGCGAGAGCACGTCGGCGAAATCCTTCAGCGAGAAGACGCGGAGCGCGCCCGTGCCGTCGAGCAGATCGACGGCGACGATGCGGTCGCCGCGCTCGAAGCCCGCGGGCAGCGCGGCCTTCCCGTCCATGTCCGTGACGACGAGCGGCATCGTCGGCTCCGCGCCGAGCGTGCGGACGAAGTCCCCGCTGCGCGGATTGTAGGACACGAGCGCGGGCGAGACCTCGCGCGTGAACGTCTCGTTCCCGCGGAGAATCTTCAGCGTCGCCGCGGGAGCGCCGTCAGGCGTGCGGCGCGAACCGAGCGCGATTTTCATCGCGACGTCCCTGAACGAAGAGACGGCGCTTCCGTCGATCTCCAGAATCCGGTCGCCGGGCAGAATCCCCGCCTGCGCCGCGGGCGAGCGCACGAACGTTCCCGGCGTCGTCTCCAGCGTCTCCTGGACGTAGCCGACGGTCGTGTCCTCGACGCCCTCGCTCGTCGGCGTCTTCGCGATCCAGAGCGCCGTCGCGCAGAGCACGGCGAAAAGCACGTTGAAGAACGCTCCCGCGGCGAAGACGACGACCTTGTCCGCGTAGGAAAGGCGCTTCGCCGCCGCGCGGTTGTCCGACTCGGCCCTGCCCTCGATCATCTCCATGTCCGCGAGCTGCGGAATCGAGACGTAGCCGCCGAGAGGCAGGAGCGAAATGCGGTATTCGGTCTCGCCGCGCCCTTTCCACGCGAAGATCTTCGGCCCGAAGCCGATCGAGAAGCGGTCCACCTTCAGCCCGCGCTTCTTCGCCGCGAGAAAGTGCCCCAGCTCGTGCACGAAAATCGAGCCGCCGAAAAAGGCGACGACGTAGAAGATTCCGCGCGCGGCGGACAACAGGGAAAACAGGGATTCGGACATGGCGGCGGGAACGCGTTCAGCGGGCGTAGAATCCTCCGTCGCGCGGCGTGCCGCGGAAAACGACGAGCTTCTTCTTGCGCAGACGGCGCGTGTGGCGCGTGACGGACTTGATCGTGCGCTTGAATTCGGCCGCGATCGCGTAATGGTTCGCGCCGGGATTCGCGCGGATGAAATCGAGAACGAGCTCCGCCGTCATGCGCACGGGAGCGAACGCCTCGGCGTTTTCGGGATGCTCGAGAAATTCCAGCCCCGCCGGCTTCAGGAAATAGCCGCCCTTGTTCAGCGACCCGCGGAATTCGATGAAGTCGCGGTAGCGGAGTTCCGTCGTGAAGCGGGCGATCGTCTTCAGCGTCTTGACGAAGAAGCGGGCGAGCCCGGGCGAGTTCACGCCCTGATGATGCGCGATGTAGCGGAGCACGGCGGCGGAGGTCAGCACCTTGCGCGAGCCGTCCTCGGCGGGCGTCTCGAAGTCTTCCGGGCGCGAGGGACAGCTTTCGTCGTCGTAGACGAGACGAAGTTCGTCGGACGGGAACGGCAACGGCCGCTGGCGGCGTTTTTTTCGGATTTTCATGGCGAGGGAAAAATCAGGAATGAGGATGCGGAGCGGGAAAAAGGCGCGGAGAGCCGGCGTCACGGAATGCGCTGCTCGTCGAAGTCGATCATGTCGGCGAAGGAGATGATGTCC